>NZ_FZLB01000076.1:0-12226 GCF_900196775.1 Helicobacter bizzozeronii | reverse complement strand
AGATTTTATATTGCTGTTTCAAACTCCCATTAATCCATCGCAGTCATAATTACAAAACAACACAAGTGGATGTATGCGAATTTTCTGTTTAAATTCTTTAAGTTGTTTGGTGTTGGGGTTATAAGGGTAAAGCATCAACGCATCCTTACAAGAGCAGCAAGATCGACAGAAATCATACTATCAAATCGTAATAACCCACTTTTTTGACTTAGAATTTTTATCTGATCTACCCAATACCCAACCAACCTTCTGTTTAAGCCAATAACTCTTAAAATCCATCTACATCCCAATCCTCACCAAGCTCCACAACATCCACCTTGCCTGTCTGTAATGTATCCTTTGTGATGGTGTATTTATACCCTTGTTGTTGTTGCATAGAAAATCTAAGCGGATTCACCACTTTTTTCAAGATTTCCTTGATAGCACGCATCCCTGTTGTTCCATGCATCGCCTGGTTAATGATGCTCGCTCTAGCTTCAGGAGTGAATTCCAAACAATTCTTATATTGTGAAAACTCTTGCTGGTAGGGCAAGATTTCTTTGTCAAAAGCACTCTCTAGCATCTTGACATCCACACCCCCTAATACAATGCGCACAGAAATGCGCCCAATGAATTCTGGGATCAAACCACAACGCACTAAATCTGCATCACTCACTTCTATAGGTGTATTGGGTTGTGATAGTTTGCTTACAGGTTGGCAAGAATTGCTAAAGCCGATTGTTCTAGACTGGTTGGTGTGGCGGTAGTTCAAGCCCTTAAAATGCCCCGCAAAGATAAATAAAATCTTAGAAGTATCTAGGACAATATCTTGTTTCCCATAGCTAAAAGTGAGTGTGTGCCCTTCAATGATCTTAAGCAATTCTGTCTGCACGAGTGATTTGAACTGATGATCATTGACCTCTAAGCCTAATTTATCCACTTCATCTAAAAAAATCACACCATTTTGGGTCTTTTGGATATCTTTACCCGCATTTTGATAAAGCCCAACAAATATGTTAGGGACATCATTCCCTTTGTAGCCCTCGGGTGTCAAGTGTGAAGCATCCACAATATTATAGGGGATACCCAAATGTTCTAAGAGTGTCTTGGTCATATAGGTCTTGCCACAGCCTGAAGGGCCAATGAGCAACACATTGCTTTTTTCATACACCACTTGCTTGCCTATAAAACGCGCGTAGTGATCGCTAATTTCAACACAAAAAGCCTCTTTTGCTCTTTCTTGCCCGACAATGTGGCGATCCAAGTAGGCTTTAAGAGCTTGGGGAGTGTATTCTTTGATTGCGGGCAAATCAATAGGTTCATTTCTTTGTCTTTCTTTCTCTAACACAGCATATTCTTTATGCGTTGTTTGCTGTGTTGTGTATCTAGAAGGTTGGTGTTCTTTGTGCTCGCGCACATCTGGTTCTCTAGGCGATCTTGCATCCAAGAGGTGGCGCACTTCTTTAACGCTTCTAGGTGTTTGAATTAGGAACACATTGGGCATAAAATCCGCATCTTTTTCAAAGATGCATTCTCCATCCTCCAATATCTTTACCTTGATGGGGAGATTAAGATGACTTGCCATAATCTCTAAACACCGCTTTTGCTGAAACATGAGTGATATGCCACTTGTTTCTGAGCACTTGCGGAATACTTGGATATGCTCAGGCGTGAGTTTATTGAGTAAGCTCTGTTGGATATGTGCTAGTGCTTTCTTGCTAAAGATCTCTTTTAATCTCCCTATCACCCACGCCCGCAACACTTTTGGCATGTAGTAAAACATTTGCCCATTTGCCTTAAAAGAGCTGTCTTGGAGAATAGAAGAACTTTTATATTGTCCCCAGTAATCTGCGCTCAAAATCCCCAAATTTAGGCAATCCTCTTGGCTTAACAACCCATAGTTTTTTTCTAAATACAAACCAATGAGTCTTTTTGTGATGCGTCTATTAGTGGATAACCCACTACAAAGAGAATTGATAAGTCCTTGTTTACCAAACTTTTCTTGCTCTAAAAATTGGCAAAAAACTTTTATCTCTTTTGAAGTTGAATCTATCTCTGGTTTAAGAGAAATCCGTTTTGTAATTTCAAAACACAATTTGTCTTTTGAAAGATAGGGGTTTAATCTGTAAAAAGCCTTTTGGATATAAGAGTTATAACTGGGGAAACGCTCCAATAAATCTTGCTTAAAATTCTCCATAGGGATTTCAAAATTGCCAAACAACCCACCATAGGCTTTGGATTTTAAATAATTGCTGATCACATAGGATTGGATTTGTTTAGAAAATGAGAAAATGGTTTTAAACATACTCTCCACACCTTTGCTATCCATAAACACAAGTGCCAAATCCATACTCTGGCGTTCTTGGCAGATCTTAGGGAAGAAATAATGATCGCCTCTATCTTGTGCGATTTGGGAGAAATCAATGGCATAAAAAAGGTCGTAGATTAATTGTCTGTATTCTTGCTCTTCTTGGTCAGGGGTTTTAGAGAACCCCCACCCTTGCTTTTTCAATAATGTCTTAAAATAGGCTTGGCAAGCTTCTTTAAAAAAAAGCGCATAATCTTTAGGCAATATCCCATAATTATTGAAAATGGCTTTAACGATTCGGTTTGCCAAAATACTGAGTGCTCCTTTCCGGATGAAAAATTCCATCAATTCATAACAACCCATTTCCTTTTTTTGTTCCTGCATTTTTTGCTTCTTTTTAGAATTTTCAAAAGCGGACATGTTTTAACATATTTTTGTTTATACTCATCTTAAGTGTATAAACAGATTTATATTTAAAATAACTCACTTGATTTTAAATAACCTTTGATGCTATAAAACGCTAAAAAAAACTAAAGGTGTCTTTTGTCAAAACAACTGCTTTTACTCCCCAAACCTTCTAAACCTGCTTTATCTGTGGTTGTGTGTAAAGGGAGAAATAAAGATTACCCCGATCTTGAAAAGGATATAGAAGTGCGCTGTTACCTATGTTCCCCATAGCCAAAAAAGCTAAGACTTTATGGTGCGGTCGTTTAGAACGACATAAAAGACACCTAGAACCCATTTCGATTCATTTTTCAAGTCTAAAACCCCAAAAAAAATAACACACAACACCCCACAACCAAACCCCAAACAAACATAGCGATCTAGCCCCGTAACTGTTCAAATAATTTACATTGTCTTAGGAGATTTTGTTATAATACGATTCTTCCATGCGTAGTCAACTACAGTTCTGCATAAAGTGTCAGTTACTAAGAAAGAGGGTTATATTTAGTTAGATACACTGCACCCTTACCGTGATTTGATGGCTTAATGAGCACATCATGCTTTAGAATTAAAAAAGTGGTGTATAATACACTTGTGAGTTGAAGGCAACCTTTTAAAGAGTTTGTGTTATTCAAGTAAGGTGGGGTTGTTTGCATTCTTGCACTTTTAGAGGATTGTCAAATTTGGTATTTGACTGACAGAAAGTTGCTAATTTTCGTGGTTAAGCTTTGGTGTAGATAAATTGGGAGTTTGCTATGTCTGTTAGTGGTTTTAGTGGTTTGCGTTCTGTGGGTGACTTGGAGCATTTTAATTTTTTAATCCCTTCTTATCAAAGAGGGTATCGTTGGGGAACGGCAGAGGTAGAAATCTTACTTAGGGATATTGCGGATTTTATTAAGAAAAGCAAGTCAAATGATCGCCAGCGTTGTAGTTTACAACCTATTGTAGTCAAGGCAAAAGTGGAAGGTCAAGACAAAGTCTACCACGTTATTGATGGACAACAACGCCTTACAACCATTTTTTTAATTGTAAAATATCTTACGAGGTATGTCGTGAGAGAAAAATGTCAAGAAGGTGGGGATGTGAGGTATCTTGCGAGAAAGGAAGGTGAGGAAGTCAAAAGGGGTGATAATTTGTTTTTCATCAAATACGAAACAAGGGAGAGGAGTTTTGAATTTTTAGAGAATATACAGGATCGGAAATACGACGGAACCATAGACTCTTGGCACTTTAGAGTAGCCTACAAGACTATTTGTCATTTTTTTAAAGATTACCAATGCGGTGATAAGAAAGATTTTTTAGAAACCTTGTGTGAGAAGTGTGAAGTGCTTTGGCATGAAAGTCCAGATAAAGAAGAGAAAGTATTTGTTCGTTTGAATAGTGGGAGAATTCCTCTTTCAGAGGTTGAGAATATTAAGGCATTGTTTTTAGCGCAAAACCAAACCGATGGATTAACAGAAGAAGAAATAGAACAAAAAGAGGAAGAAAATAAGAACAGGGCAGAGAGATGGTATAGTGCCGAGAAAGAGGCTAGAAAGAACGGAGACTTTATTTACTGCGTGCTAGAACACATAGATAGATGTGACATCATGTCTATAAAAAAGGAGGGACAAGAGTGGTCCGTTCTATCTGATGATGTCCAAAGGATTGGAGTTTATCTCAAAGCAATTATGTTTCATAAGAAAAAAGGAATTTACAAGCGAGTGCCTTATAAAAAGAAGAAAAATTACTTATTTGACTATTTTTATCATAAATACGAGAATGAGAGCATGGATGATGAATGGAAAAAACTTGATAAGGCAATTAGACATCTCTCTGACTTTGCATCAGGGGTTTTTAACAAAAACAATAAAAGCAGTGACATTGAAATTGAGATAAACAGAAAGATTTTTCACTATCTTGGTTTTTTGATACTACAAGGTTATAAAATTAGCGAGCTATACACAGAGTGGCTGAATGTTGGAGATAAAGAGAAGTTTGCCATTTGTCTTGAGGATTTGGTTAAGAAGAATGTTCAACCCTATATCAAAAGAATAGATGACTTGACATACAATAAGAACAAGGATAGAAAACCCTTACAAGTCATTCTCTTGCTCTTTAACTTAGAGTATCTCATGGAGAAGATAAAATCCTTAAAACCTTTTGAGTTTAATCGTTTTATACTAGAGAAGTGGAATTTGGAACACATTTATGCGCAAAATTCTGAAAGTGTATGGTCGCAAAAGGAACAAGGCAATTTATCGAAATTAAAAGAGGCAATAAAGAGTACAGAAGATTTAAATAAGTTAAGAGTGGATATTGAAAGTGAGAAGGCAGACATTAGTGGCATAAAAAATAAATTGAAAAATTTATCGCAAAAAGGAAGTAAAAAAGTAAATAATGCCTTTAAGGAGGATATTAAATCTTTTTTAAAGGATATAAAGCATGTTAATGATAGGGAATTCCCCAAACAATTGGAGAAATTATTGTCAGATATGAAAAATAGAGTCGTTGAAGAGACTAGAAAAAAACTAAAGGGTTGGAAGAATCCGTCAAAAAATTCAAAAACAAATGAAGAAATTCATAGGATGATCGTTGAGTTTTTCGAGCAAACAAAAGACGACAATGAGAAGTTTCTCAAACAATTTGCGAGCGAGTTGTTGCCAAGTATAGAGGAAAAGCTTGCTAAAGAACCTGAAGAATGGCTACGGGAAGTAAAGGACCACCTTGAAGTAGAGGACCACCTTGATGATGGTGAGCTTAAAACGGGAATTGAAAAATTTTTAAAAGCAATAAAAAATAAAAGTTTCTTCGAACTCTTAGAATCAGAGGGATTGCTGAAAAAAGCAGATGAAGCTTTTCAAAGGGATGAAGATCTGCACCGCTTGCAAAATCTTACTCTACTAGACGAAAATTCTAATAAAAAAATAGGCAATCTCATTTTTACTAGAAAACAAGATAAAATCCGAAAGATTGATGACCAGCAAAAACTCATCCCTATTTGTACACGAGAGGTGTTTAACAAGGTTTTTTCTGCCGATACCGATAAAAATAAGAGATTTTTTACAAAAAAGGATCGGAAAGCTTATCTCGAGGCGATTAAAAAGTGTTTGGACAAGTACAAGTATTAGAAAAACCAAAGAACTGCAACACTCAAGGGCATAAAGAATGAGGTCTTATACTTTTTTGGAATTTTTAGACTTAGAATTTTTGAAAGATGGTATAACGGAGCTAGTTGTGGTGTGCAGAAAATAGAGGTGCCTAGACTCCAAAGGGATTATGCACATGGGAGACGATCCAAAAATTGTGAGAATGTAGCAAACGCTTTTTTGAATGCGCTCTTTGATGTCTTGAAGAAGAAGGAGGAGGAATTACACTTAGATTTAATCTATGGTTATCAAGATAAACGAGTGTTTAAACTTATAGACGGACAGCAACGCATCACTACCCTATGGCTTTTATATTTTTTCCTGTACAAGAAGTCTCAAAAAATCGATAAGATTAAAGATAAACTCGCTAGATTCGTTTACAATATGCGCAGAAGTTCTAAGGATTTCTGCGAGGAATTGTTAGAAATGGAAGAGGAATTTCAACTAGACAAGAAACCTAGCGAGACCATTTTTTCAGTAGGAGCAACATCTGGGGATTGTGGCGACGATCCGACTGTTCAAGCCATGGTTCGCATGCTCGATCTCATCCATAAAAAACTGAATGGTAAAGATACGGAAAGTTTCATAAAAAGATTAAAATGTATTTCTTTTAATGTTATTAACATGAAAGATTTTGGACTGGGCGAAGATCTCTACATCAAAATGAATGCTAGAGGTAGACCCTTGCTCAAATGTGAAAAACTCAAGGCTTTTATAGAGGATGGGAACATCAAGGATGGAACTAAAATCTCTAGAAAAATATTAAGTGCCATAGATAATCAATGGAGTGATTATTTTTTTGTAGCTAGTGATCCTGATACTTTTGATGATACTTTTGATGATACTTTTGATGATACTTTTGATGATACTTTTGATGATACTTTTGATGATACTTTTGATGATACTTTTGATGATACTTTTGATGATACTTTTGATGATACTTTTGATGATACTTTTGATGATACTTTTGATGAGCGCTTCTTCAACTTTCTGCATTATGCCAATGTCTTTTTTGCCCTAAAAGAAGAATTTACTCCAAAAAAAGAATTAGAAGAAGGATCGGAGAAGAGTGTCGAGGACATTGCAGAGCTCCTCTCAACGGAGCGCGCCATTAATGACTCGTATAGGTTTTTAAAAGAAGAGAAAAATTTAGAGCTATTGGATAGGGCGATCATGCAATTGCCAAAATGGATCTCTTTAAAAAATCTTAAGATTAAAGGACCTGAGTTTTTTGGAAAACGGAAACAGAATAAGCAAAAAAAGAAACATGGGAAACAAAGAGAAGATGAAGAAGATCGAGAGGAGATAAAAGAAGGTAAACTTGGTAGAAAAGATATTTGCCACTTCTTTGCCTTTTTATTTTTAATCGAAGTTAGGGGGCAGTGCGTAGATACAGCGGTGGTTGAAGATTATCTGAGAGTGTGTCAACATTTTATAGAAAACCACGATTGGAATGACGCTGGGGATATTAAGAGTTTTTTTAGACTCCTTAAGGAAATTTCTCAGGGCATCACCTGTACTGTTAAGGAGGGGAAAGAAAATGAATTTTATGAATTTTTGTCTTGTTTTGAATTAGAAAGCGAATTTAATAGAGAGGTTTACGCATTAGAAAAAAGAAAAGCTAAACTTATCTATAACGATGGTGTGTATGATGAAAAAGCTCAAGGCTGGAAAAAGATTTTAGACGACACAAGTGTTCATGATTATTTAAGAGGTTATGTAGGTTTTTTGCTAGATTTTAGCATGGAGCATGGCAAGGAAAATTTAGAGAAATTTGTCCAATATGCTGAATTAACTATGGGGATTTTGGATATTTTTTTTAAAAAAACAGAAACTAAAGATCCCGGTTTATCCCATCTAAGTTTATTCCAAAGGACACTCTTGTGTTTTGGGGATTATAGTGTTGAAGCAACCAATCAGTTTTTTGGTAACCTTTACAAGCCAGGGCTATTTAGATTTAGAGAGCTTGTTTTTAAATTGTTTAGAAAAAAACCTAATGATGAGGGTAAGCCCTATTTACAAAGACTTTTGGACACTCTTTTGTCATTAAATTCTCAAAAGCCAGTGCAGAAAGAGGAACTACCAAAGAAAATGCAAGACATCGTTGAAAATTACACCAGGTCTCAAGGAGTCTACCTTTCACAAATTTCGTGTCCTCTCATTGAAAGAAGTTGGTGGGAACAGCTTCTACTTCAACGACAAGAATTATTTGAATTCATTAATGCTGCTAATTGGGGAAACAGCGACAGATTGCAGGAGTGTGGGAGGATTAAGTTTGAAAGGGATCGTAAAAATAAACTTCAAAGAGTTTATCTCCTTCAAGCAAAAAAAGATTCAGAACAGGCGAGAGATCTTTTGGGTTATGCGTTTTATTGTCATTGCAAACAATACGAAAAGAGTGAACAAAATGGGGAAGGAGTAGTAAGGATTGATTTAGATTATGAAAATAATAAGAGGAATCGCCAGTTTGGTATTAAGTTTGACAATAAAGAATTTGCTGTTTTTGCAGATAGTAAAGAGTCCACCATTACTCTCACAAAAACTCTCACAAAAACAAAGGATAATGTAGAGGGTGATAAAGAGGGTAACAAACAGAAACATTCATTTGACATTAATCTCGGTTCGCATACGGATGTTTTGAAAGAATTTGGAAGAGTTTTTGGTGAAATGCGAGAAAGGATCACGATCGAATATTCCCAATCTGAGAATTGAGACAACCACCATGCCATAGGGAGAGTCCTTGATGCTTTCAATGACACAGATCAAAGTTTGCATGGCTACCTACAGATCTAGCAATCTCGCAGTGCAACATCTCTACAAACACAATAAGACAACAGCCAAAACCCAACCAACAATCACATAATCTCCAATGGAACAATATTCACCAACCTAAAAAAGGTAGAGGACTGTGAATAGTTATGAATAACAACACCAATACAAAAGCTCATTACGCCAAAGTGCAAGCTTTTAAAAACAATCTTAGAAATCTCATATCTCTAGAGCGACTTATGTCTTATGACAACAATATTGCCAAGCACGATGCTAGTTTGGAGTTCAACGCCAAACTTACTCCCAAAATTGCCCAAGCAGAGATTTACTTGAGAAATATTGTAGATTTTTGTATGCAATTAGTCATTGGTGGTTCATCTTGGATTATGGATGAGCCCTGTCTCAACAAAGAGATAGAGAAAATTAACAAGCGCACAAGTAGAGATAGGCTGATCCAAGAGCGTGTAGTCTATATGCAAAAAAACCGACTTAAAGACCTACAATTCTTACCTGCTGTCTAATTTAACACTGGGGTCTATTATCGTTGTTATCAAACAGAATCATTTGCAAAATTTGATTTTTGATTTTAGAAAACAGAGATTAGATTTCAGAGATTTCTGTAATCTTAACAAGAAGATAGATTTAAAACTGCCCAACTATCACAAGATCAACATTGCAAAGACAAGGATCAAAGAGGACATTATCTATCCTAGACTTTCTGCTTGCGCGCCAAGTAGTGGCACAAATCATCCTGAACGGATTGTAAGCCTTGCATACGAGAGGATTGAATACTTTTTGGAGTTTTTATTGCAACATCTAGGAAATACTTAGAACATCAATTTTCAAGTCAGTCAAGCGAGTGTGAAACAAGAAAAACCGAAGAATTAAATTAAATAAATTAAATAAAAATTAAATAAATTAAATAAATTAAATTAAATAAAGAATAACAAAAAAGAAACCCTCAAAGAGAGCCGGGGGAGCCCCCCGATTTAACTTCATCTGTATTGTTGCATAAAATTCGTAAAAAATATCTTAATGATGTTAATCGATCTTGACATAAGCCTTTGCTCTCATGTACTAGTGTTGGTTTTTGCACACTACCAGCTTCCACAACCATTTTTAACCCTCAAACCATAGTTTGATATTCCCAAACCTTAACCTTTCACTCTACGACCTTTAAAAGTGCTTTAAATGCTATGTTTGTTTTATTGCTTCTCTTCATCTTACTCTCCAAAGACATAGTTGTCCTAAATCAATCAGTTTTTTACTCTCTCCCCAAAGGCATGATTATCCCATAGCCATAGGTGTTTCAAGATCAAGAGTCTAATTCTCACTTCAAAACCCTCTCTTGGGGGTTTTGGGGGCTTGCCCCCAAGAGCAATAAGAGCAACAATTTTATACTACCATTTAAGGTAGAAAATTTGCCATTGACAAGCAAGGGACACAGCGCAAGCTTGTTTGTTAAGTTTGCTTTGTGGGACTGGTGGTATAATGGTGATGTTTGTATCTTTGAAAAAAGGGGCTTAATGGATAATATGGGAAATCAATTAAGTACGAGCATGCGAACTAGAGGCAAACAAATAGGCAGTAAAGGGGGTATGGATAAGCAACCAACTAAACAAGCCGATAAGAAAAAGAAAATCCCTAGAGAAGTTAAAGATGTGAGTGCTCGGGAGTTATCAAGTCTAATGGGGCGATCAGGCAAACAGATCACAAAGGCAAAAACCTTAATGCCCTTAAGGAAAAGCAAAAGTTGAACGAATGCCCAAACTCTAACCAAAGGACTAGAATATGCGCCATTTTGACACCAACGCCATTGCCAAATAGGTTTTCAACACTGAATTACACACCCCAAGTCCCAAAATCCAAGAGAGAGAGAAACCCGATTCAACGCCAGCCGTGCCAAACAACCCACGCTGAATGTCATACTAACAGCCCACACCACTCATCTTAAAGAGGCTATGTGTGCCAGCCACGACATCATCATTGACACCCTCAAAGACACCCAAACAGACTGCAAAAACTACTGGGTGCGCCAATCCGCTCGCTTCTTAAACAGCTTTACTTAACAACTGCATAAGCGACACCCTAGACATCCATTCTTTTTGCACTTTCCACACCCAAACCAACATCGCTCTCCGTGTCTTGCTTGACCTTTGTGCCGATCATGGCATAGACATCACCCACCCCCAAACAGAGGGCGAGCGCGCCATTCACACTTTTTAAGTAAAAAATTCATCGTGGAGTGGATCATCTTGTTAGGCATTTTTAGAAACGATCTTGACTTCTGCAAGAACATCCCCGTGCTAGAAACCACGCTCAACCAACACATGGAAATCATCAATCAGACCGTCCAAATCCCAAAAATCAAGCAATAAGGACATGGCATGGCAGAAATCACTCTACAGATCACCCCCAACTCTAAAATATAGCAAAAACTTGGCGTTATTAAACAACCAAGCCTACCAACTCAAACAAGGCAAATTCACGGCTTAAATGCGTGAATTCTCCAACTATCCTAGCTAGTAAGGAGCTCATTAAAAAGTAAGAGCAAGGCAAGTGGTGGAGTGTAGAGATTAATTCTATAAACACAACAACTTAGGAGGGTTAGCCAATTGTTTCAATCCACTTCAAGCAACCAAGAATGAAACTTTTCAGCCACTTCTAAGTCTCAAACTAAAACTTGACACCAATATAACACAAAAATCTGAAATTTTGTCAAGCTATCCACAATGGCAGTTCTTAATGCACATTCTAGTTCTAGTAGTTATTACGATAGTTCCAACGCTTTAAAGAGCAGTTTTGGTATGATTTTCTGCGAGTTCTTGTTGTGCTACTACCTAGTTCCTTACCAATTCCAAGCCAGTTCTCCTGCTCAGTTCTCATGGTTTTTCTATTCAGTTCTAATGCTTGTTAATGTGAGTTCTAATATGATTTTTTATCAAGAGTTCCCTGCACATCTTCCTCTTAGTTCTCTTAGATTATCTCATTAGTTCTAAAACTAACCAATACCTACCTTAAACAAATCTTAACCACTACATCTTAGCATAGACTTTGACAAGTATTGGAGACAACAAAAACCCCTTAAAACGCCTATTTTTGATAAAAATGCTCTCTAACCCCCTTGTGTAGGGACTTTAGCCATAAAAGATGTGTATCTTTTGTGTTATCCTGCACCCATTAAAATCCATCCTAAATTGGCTATTTTTTCATCTAATCTTTTCTCTTAAATTTTTCAAAAAATTTTAGCTACAATCTGCCAAATTACATGGGGAATAAGGGAAAATAATTGGCGATAAAGCTTGTAGATGCACCACTGGATTATAAGCCTGATCTAGATTGGATTGATGAAATTGTCAAACCCAAAAGGGTTAGACCTAGTAGAGACGCCTACGATACTAAGCTTTTAATTCATTTCAATCACTTTGTGCAAAAAGGTGCGCCTTCTGTATTCAAGCATTACGAAATTGACATACTCTCCCATAACTAAAGTCAGGGGATTCTAACTTTAGTGGAGATCGCGGCTTCAAGCAGGACAGCTCCGTTTGGAGTCTTACATTCCCTATTCCAAAGGTTGATGCCCCAACCCCAAGGGTAT
>NZ_FZLB01000070.1:0-2523 GCF_900196775.1 Helicobacter bizzozeronii | reverse complement strand
GGGGGGGGGGGGGGGGGGGGGGGGGGGGGGGGGGGGGGGGGGGGGGGGGGGGGGGGGGGGGGGGGGGGGGGGGGGGGGGGGGGGGGGGGGGGGGGGGGGGGGGGGGGGGGGGGGGGGGGGGGGGGGGGGGGGGGGGGGGGGGGGGGGGGGGGGGGGGGGGGGGGGGGGGGGGGGGGGGGGGGGGGGGGGGGGGGGGGGGGGGGGGGGGGGGGGGGGGGGGGGGGGGGGGGGGGGGGGGGGGGTGGGCTTGTTGCGCCTGTGCTTGCTGGTCTTGCTCTAAAACTTCCATCACATCTGCAGTGATGGGGCTATCCATATCCTTAAGGATTAAGGGCAAGAGTTGGGGCACTAAGCTTGGGGCTATGGGGCTAACCACTTTTAACAACTCGTTCCAGTGGGTGAATCGTTCATCTTTGCTCTCTGTCTTTAATTGGGTCTTGTAAATCAAATCAAACTTACAGGGCTTAATTTTATGCTGGTCATTGTCATTGATGCTAAAATAGCGATCGCCTATCTTAGCGTCCACAATTCTAAACACCTGCTTTTTAGTGAAATAATGGCTCATCAAAGAGACCGCTAATTCAAAGATGCGTTTGTCCATATCATCGCTAATTTTTAAGAAGTTTTGCAAGCCCATAAGCCCGCTCTCTTTTCTCTGGGCTATGGCTACCCCACTCTGTCTGTTTATTGCCATCCCCAAACTCTCATCATTTAAACCCGCTAAAATCTTAATGAGCTGGCGTTTTTGCTCTGCCTTTTGGCTTAGGGCTGCGATGTCAGCTTGGTTGTTGATGAATTGAATCTTATTATCTTTGAGAGCTCCGGGTCTGACCTTGACAATGGCATTGTCTAAGCTCATTTGTTCGACAAATTCATCGATATTTAAAACCCCATCTTCTTCAAACATCGCTTTAAAAGAGCCCATCATATTGCCCATTCTGTTTTCCGCATAGTTAATATAATCTTGCATAGGCTTAATATCCCTAAAAAGCCCGTAATAGTGGTTCTGTTCATCTTGGTAGAATTTGGCAATAATAAAGGGGTGTAAATTATTCTTAAAGGGCTTGCTCTCAAACTTGTAGATACCCCCTTGTTCGCTCCAAAGATAGCGATTCCACACCCATTCTGTGCCCTCAAACTCCTTAGCCCAAGTTTCTATAATGCGCGCTAATCGCTCTTGTTTGTTGTGGGTGTAGATGATCTCCACATCGGGTAAAATCTGCTTTAAACTCTGTTCATCCTTTAATAGCACCTTGTGGAAACGCCGTGCGTCTAGGGCATTAGGGTGCGCGCTTAGATAGTCGATGATAAAACTTAGCGGGTCTAAAGCCTTAAGCTCAATATCAATGTAACCTTGTTCATCCTCAATCGCCCACAATTCCACCACCGATAAACCCCCCATAATTAAATCTTTATCGCGTTTAATCATCTCCTGATCAAAATTGCGCTTTTGGCTGAAATATTTTAATAAATCGTTTAAAAGGTCTGCTAGGGGCTTATCTTCCTCTTGACGGGGTGTTAATCTAACCTCTTGGATACTCTGTATTTTATAGCCCAAAATCTTATTAACAATCATTTTATAGATGTTTTCCACAATCGGACTCTGCCCGCGCTCTAAAATGGTGTTTAGCACATCAGGGGGTAACTGGTTGCCATGGTAGTAGGCTAGGGCTTGCTTGAACTCCTCCATTGAGGGGCTAGAGGCTTTTAAGTCCTGTTCAAACATTTCTTTGAGAACATTAAAATCTAACATCAATCACCTTTAACACGCCCTTAAAGGAATGGCAAAGCCTAAAGGGCGCAGGGGCAATATTAGACAAAAACCAATAACCAAACAAGGGTTAAGCCTACATAGGCGGAGTTTAGGGCTGTTTTTGTTAAAACACCTATGCAGGATTGGGGGATATTAGCCCACAACCCCTGAATAATCAAGGGTTAAAATTTCCCCCCGTGGTGCAAAAGTCTAGGTCTTTTTCTAATTGCTCGGTGTAAATCAAAAGGGCTTTGAGGTATTCTAGCGTGTTTA
Source organism: Helicobacter bizzozeronii (assembly GCF_900196775.1). Lineage (NCBI taxonomy): Bacteria > Pseudomonadati > Campylobacterota > Epsilonproteobacteria > Campylobacterales > Helicobacteraceae > Helicobacter > Helicobacter bizzozeronii. The sequence goes on along the minus strand of NZ_FZLB01000070.1, from coordinate 497 downwards.
AGCTCTTGTGCGGTCTAACTGGCTTTAAAACCTTGCACTTGGTGGGGATATAGACATCTTTATAAACCACTCTGGGCGTGCAAGCACCCAACAACAACACCCCAATACCCATTAACACCCCTTTAAGCAAATAACCCCTCATCACCTAAAGCCCGTCTTAAATTCTCTTGGGCGATCTGAGCATATTGCTTAGATTTTTCCACCCCAATAAAATTAAGCCCTAAATGCATACACGCTACTCCCGTGCTCCCACTGCCTGCAAAACAATCTAACACAATCCCGCCCTTAGGCACAATGGCTAAGCAGTGTTTTAAGACCTCTAGGGGCTTTTGGGTGGCGTGTTGTTTGCCATTGATAGGGGTTCTAGCCTCAATGTAGCCATAGTGGTAATCTGCTTCCCTTTTTCTCTCATAGCTGGGTAATTCCCCCTTAGTGCCCCAAACAATAAACTCGCATTGTTGTTTAAAGCCATTGGGAAAGGGTCTAGCACCCCTGCC
>NZ_FZLB01000104.1:0-7118 GCF_900196775.1 Helicobacter bizzozeronii | reverse complement strand
ATTGATAGGGGTTCTAGCCTGAATGTAGCCATAATGATAATTGGCTTCTTGTGTGTTGGGTAGTTCCCCCTTAGTGCCCCAAACAATAAACTCGCATTGTTGCTTAAAGCCATTAGCAAAGGGTCTAGCACCCCTGCCCTTATCCCACACAATGACTCCCCGCCATGCCAAATCCGCTAATTGCACGGCATCGCTAAGAGCAGGGAGCATCCGCCAGTCAATGAAACTAAAAAAGTAACTATTAGGCTTTAAAATGCGCTCTATTTGGGCAAAGATAAAGCCTATCCACATGGTAAAAACCCGTTGGTCTTTGCTGTCCCCCATAAATTCGGGGTAAGTTTTCCCATCTTTGCGGATTGTTAAATACTTGTCATTGGTGCTTTTGTAGCGCTCTGCTAAAGATTTTACACCCCCTGAACAATAGGGCGGATCAATGAGCACACAATCAATACAACTATCAGGCAATTTAGCCATAAACTCCAACGCATCGGCGTTAAAAACTTGGTTAAGGTAGGGGGTTAGAATGGTCGCTCCTTTGGGTTTTAAGTAAGATTTAGCTAGCATGAAGAGGGCTTTACAATAGGCGTGGGAAAGTTTGTATAAACTGCGCACATCTCCCACCTGTGTGAGTATTGCCTGCCTCTACTGGGTTGCATGGGTGTGCTGTAATCCTCAAGGTAGGGGGCTTAGTTCTTCTAATTCTAAACTATAGATTCTATGCCCTTTCTGCACACTCTCTTTTAAAGTGATTTTAGCCTCTGCTGGCTTGCCATTAACATTGAGCCGTGTAAAATATCTGTGCATCGCTTTTATATCCGGGCTAGCCTTTTTGTCTGCATAGGTTTCTTTTAGGGTGGCATTCTCAAAAAGGCTTTTAATGCCCGCTCCTACTTTAAAATGTTCCTCTTTGCTAAACCCATTGGCAATGCTTTTTTCTAAAGCCTTAGAACTCGATATTTTATTGAGCCCCGTGCTTGAAAGGCGCGCAATAACCCCCGTTTCTTTGTTTTTGATGTCTTGGTTTAAAATAGGGCTTAATGCTTGTTTTAAATCCTCTCGCAACTCCTTTAGCCCCTTAATCCCCTCTGTGGTGTAGTTAAAGTCCTCTGGGTTAGGTTCAATTTTGGGGGTTTTAAGCGGGGGTTTGGTAGAATTAGTTTCTCCCTTTTGGGCAAGATCGGAGCCATGCTCAGACTTAGCCGCGACTTGGTCGAACTTCTGCGCGGGGGGAGTTTTCTTGTTCTCATACGCCGTGATGATCCAGTAATTTTTACCTTCGTGTTCCCAGCCTTGTGAGATGCCTACCCTAAACTCTCTGCCATTGTCTTTAAGAATAAAGGTCTTTACACCCGCTTGGTCATTGACTAAATTACCATTCTTAATAATCGTTTCAATCCCATTCCCCAACTTCTCCAAAGCATTCGCCCCCTCAAACCCCTTAAAGTCATCAAGATGTTTTTCTACAATCTTAGACAAGCCATAAGGCTTTAGAGGTTTACCATTAGCCCCTTTCAAGCCCTTTAAATCTGTGGCACTTGCTCCCCAAACTAGATCAATATAGCCCCCACTCTCGCCCAAATCCTCCCTATAAAAAGCCCCGGCTACTTGCCCGCGTTTCTCTTGCAAGAGTTTAGCCACGGCTTGTGCGCCTTTACCCTCAAATTCTTTAAAATGCTCCCCAAAAGCGGGATTAGGCTCAATGTTGGGGGTTTTGTTTTTAAGTCCATTGTAAGCAATTTGACCTTGTTGAATCTGCTCTTTTAAAAAGGCTTCTAGCTCTTGGGGGCTATGTTGGCTAAAATGCCAGCCTATGTGGCCGCTTTGGGCTAGACTGATAAAGTCCTTACCTGTTTTGGGGTCTTTAAACTCTTTGAGGAATAAAAGCCCTTGATTTTTTATCAACAAATCGGGCTCTTCTAAAGTTTGGCGGATATAGGGCAAGAACGCCTCTTTATTGGGGGCTTCAATCTTAAAGAGCGTATGGGGCGACAACTCAATACCGACAACATTTTGAACCCCTAAAGCCTTAGCCTCTGCCGCTTTTTTGGGGTCTATTAAAGCCTTAGCCACCTTTGGTGAAAGATAAACGCTAAAAGTTGCTTGGTTATCTTTGAGCCCAAAAGCCTTAGCCCACTCTGGATCCAAGTCTAAAGCACTCTCATACCCTTTGAGGGCTTGAGGGGGTGTTTGGGTTTTAATGTGATCTGTAACAATCCATGCACGGCGTTCGCTATTTCTGAGTGCTAAACTCAAGCCGTGGTAATTAGGGCCACTTTTAAGCCATAGCATATTAGTCCCCTCTTCTTCTAGGTGTATGCCCTGTGTGATGATGGTTGTTAGCGCACTGGCGGCTTTTATTTCTTTTTTGTTGGCAAAAGTGCCGGGGAAGTCTGCAAAGTCCTTTAGTTTTCTGTGAATCCTAGAAAGACCAATATCAACGACCTTACCCCCTTGTAAGCCCTTTTGTTTGCCCCAAACAAGATCAATATCACCCAAGTCTGGGCGTGTGAATACGCGGCTAACTTCTCCATGGTCTTTGTCTTTAAAAAGTCTAAGGACACCATAAATACCCTTGAATTGTGGATGGGTATTGTCATAGCCAAAGTAGTGTTCTCCCTCAATTTCAAGCGGTGGGGTCTTAGATTTCTTGGGTTTAAGGGGGGTTGTGCTAGAATTGTCTTTAGGGTTTAAGGGCAGAGTCTCGCCTTTAGTAAAAGAATCAGAGTTGCGACCTTGATTCTTCTCCTCCAAACTCTTAGAATTATCATAAGCTGTTACAACCCATCTATTGCTACCTTTTTTTACTCCCCCCTCATTCCACCCTTCATTAAGCCCTACCTTATAACCTCTATAAAGAATGTTATAGCCATTGTGGGTTTTAAGCACTTCCCCATTTCTGATTATTGCCTCAATCCCATTCCCCAACTTCTCCAAAGCATTCGCCCCCTCAAACCCCTTAAAGTCATCAAGATGTTTTTCTACAATCTTACTCAAGCCATAAGGCTTTAGAGGTTTACCATTAGCCCCTTTCAAGCCCTTTAAATCTGTGGCACTTGCTCCCCAAACTAGATCAATATAGCCCCCACTCTCGCCCAAATCCTCCCTATAAAAAGCCCCGGCTACTTGCCCTCTTTTCTCTTTTAAAAGCTTAGCCACCGCTTGTGCGCCTTTACCCTCAAATTCTTTAAAATGCTCCCCAAAAGCGGGGTTAGGCTCAATGTTGGGGCTTTTAAGCGGGGGTTTGGTAGGGGGGTTAAGACTCGTTGTGCTAGAATTATCTACGAGTTGGTTAAAAAATGTTTTAGCCTTAAAAGTCTCAGCGAGTATATTTGGGGCTTTCTCACCTACATGTAGCACCTCTCCACCATCGCCTACGACATTTTTTAATCTGTTCAAAGTCTTATAAGAATTGGTGCGGATAGTCCAACTGCCATCACCTGATCGGGCTACACTGGTAAAATAATATGTTTTCTCAATACCTTTAACAAAGATTAAGACGTTCTCCTTGTCTCTTAAAATCATATCACTTTGCTCTAAAGCGGGTTTGATGTGGGGCAGTAGGCTATCTCTTTGCCTTTTCTCCAATTTAGCCAAACTCCCGCGCGTTAATTTAATTTGTTCCCCCTTTAACACGGGTTCTAAGGCTTCTTGCACTTCTTTACTAAATTGGGGGATAAAGGGCTCATCAAGGCTTTTAAGATTAAAAGCTTTTAGCCACTCATAGGCTAGAGTCCTATCTTGCAACTGGGCTAATCTGCTTTGGTGGTGTTGGACTAATTCATAGATGCTCGGGCTATTGTTTTTAAGTTCTTTAGCCTTGTTAAGTGCCTGCAATAACTGGGCGTGGCTTAAATACGCTTGTCTGCCTTCTAGCACGATTTGCGTGCTGTTTTTAATATCCTCTTTAAAAATCACGCGGTTAATATCCACTTCTCTTTTATAGGGCAAAAGCCCCGCGATGGCTTGTTTTCTTTCTTGCACTAATTGCCCTATGCGTGCAGGGCTTAGCCCCTCTGCTTTGGCATGCGTTACCAACTCTTGGGTATTTTTATAGGTTAAGAGCAGGGGCTTATCTTTAAGCCCTTGTGTGCTATCTTGAGCTAAAGGAGCTTGTATGTCTGAATCTATCCCTTTACCACCGGTTAAAGATGTAGATTTTTGGTTTAATTTTGAATCTAAGCGGTTATATGCTGTGCCCGACTCTGAAGTCCCCGGGTTTGAATTTGACTTTAACAAAGGCTCTTGGGTGTCTTTTAAATCTGTTCCTGATTTTTTTGCCAATACAGACATGGTAGATGGTGCTTGTGGAGAAATTAGCTTAGAGGAAGTAAAAAGGCTACTATCTAAATCGGACTCTTGACCTATCGCCTTCATTTTGCGTTTGAACTCTTTTATGTCCTTGTTGCTCAGTTTACCCTCTAAATAGAGTCGCCGTTTCTCCTTATAAAGCGGGTCTAACTGCTTTTTAACCGCCCAACTCTTAGGCGTGTGGACTTGTATTTCAGCGGGTATGCCATTAAAGTTGAAATTAATATGTGCCCCTGTGTAGCCATCTTGGGTTTTAATAAATTTGGGGGTTATGTTGGTGGTCTTAGGGTTAGCCTCTAAGCTACCTAACACGCGCATAAACTCAGCATCAAAGGCTTGTCTATCTGCAAGCACTGCCCCTCTTAGCAGATCATCTATGCGACCAGTGTCCCCCTTGTAATATTCTAGCTTTTCTTGGATACTCTGCAGGCTTTTAAGCGTGTTATTAGCCTCTAGGGTGCTACTACCTTTTAGCCCCTCTAAAAGCTCCTTAAACCCCGCTTCTTGCTCTTTAGCTTTGGCGTGAAGCTCTGTGGCTTGATTTTTAAGTTCTTGGGTGGTAGAGTTGGGATTAGTCTTTGTATCGGTCGTTTGTCCAAGTCCTAGCTCATAACTAGGGTGCTTGGGGTGCTCTTTTGGCATTACCGAATCAAAGACCGGATTCCTATGCAAATCCCCTCGTTCAAAATACATGGTTTTAAAAGCCAATTCATTTTGGCCCTTGCGGATTTGTTCCACCACCACATAATATCCGTTAATTTGTTTCCCGCTAATAATCACTTCCCCCGCGTGGTTTGAGCCTAAAACTTGGAAATCTGCTTGATCGGTGTATTGGGGGTATTTAGCGATGTCCTCTTTGGTTACGGCAGGCTGTTCTCTTGCCTGCTTGATAGTCCCATTTTCCCCATGTCTCTCTAGCACATGCAAAATCTCGCTTTTATCAATGGTGCGTCTGACATCTGTGGGGTATTTAAAGCCTAATTCTTGGGCTTTAGAGGGCTCTAAGTGCTCAATGGCTATCTTTTTGCTAGGCTCTTTAAACTCTAGCAGATAATCCACTACAGCGGGGCTAAAATTAACCCGCCCTATGATGACCATATCACGCCCTTTAGAGGGACTAGAATCAATGAGGGCTTTAATTTCCTCAAAACTTAATCGCTTAGGTTCTTCCCCTCTAGCCCCTGTTGGTGGTGGTTCTCCACCACTTGGAGGTTTTCCCCCACTATCCCCTAAATGCGGATTAGCTATCCCTCCTCCACCATCATCTGGTGGTAATCCCCCCTCAATCTCTCTAATAAGGGCTTTTGTGGCGTTATTTTTTAATTTGAGATTAAGCATTTATGTTGTAGGGTTTTTGCGATGGTGCAGTTGCGTCTAAGTAGCACCCGTGAGGAACGGGCGTGCGACGCTATCTAAAATTTAGATAGTCGTATACCAGCACCATCTCTAAAATCTACCCCTTTTTCTAATTTTCCGTTTTCTTTGTAGATGGTTTTTAGAGTTAGTTGGTTGCTTTTCGTGCCGATAGCTTCCACCACAATCGCGTACCCGTTAACCTGCTTGCCTATTACAATATATTTACCTTTGGGTGTGTCTTCTACCCTCATCAAATCCGCCCCATTCACAATGTCCGGATAAGTGGCTATGTCTTCGTACGTTACTGCTGGTTGTTTGCTCTCCTCTACTAAAGGACTTCCCTTGCCATGCCTTTTTTCAATATGGGTTAAAGCATCCCCATCAAATAACATCTTAATGGGCTTGTTAGGGTCAAAACCTAGATACTCAATGATTTTAGGGTTAGTCAGTTCCCCAATCCAAACCTTATCATTCTTGCGTCTTTTGACCTCCTCTAAAAACGCGGGCGTAAATCTGTGCCCTCTTGATTTTTAAGTGTTGGGGTGGTAGGGTTAGCTCCACTGCTAGGCATATAGCCTTCAAGATCAAGGCTTGGAGTCGTGTTAGGGCGTTGGCTATGGGATAGCAGGACTTCTTTATTGAGTTGCCCCTTTAACTTCCACATATCAAAAAATCTTAACTTATCTTGCCCGCTTAAGGCTTCCTCAATCACCACCGCGTAGCCATTAATCTGTTTGGCATACACGATACGCCCACTCTCTTCTTGTATGTGTTTAAAATCGGGGTTTTTAAGATACTCTTGGTAGTGAGCGATGTCCTCTAAAGTTACCGCAATCTGCCCTCTGCTAGCCTCCTTGTTTATATCTCCATGCTGTTTCAAAGTATGCAATACTTGGTGTGCGTCAATTTCTCTTACAAGCTCTCTCTTGCCCTTAAATTTAAGGGCTTGGGCTAGTTCTTGGGCTTCTGTAGCCTCTACACTAGAAACCACTAGCCTTTGTTTGGCGTTAGCGTTAGCTTGAGGACTCAAATCCCATTGTTGTATAGCTTCTTTAATCTCTTGGGGCGTTAAATTCCTTTGTTCTCCACCCTTTGCCCCCTCTAAACTTCCACCATCACCACTTGGCGGTTTCCCTCCTCCTCCACCTCCACTAGGTGGTGGCTCATCTGGTGGTAATCCCCCCTCAATCTCTCTAATCAAGGCTTTAGTGGCGTTATCAAAGTCTTGGCGTTGGACTAGGTGGTTGAGCTGGATTTTAAAGTCCTGCACACTAGCAGACTTGTTTAAAGCGGCTTTGATGTGGTAGCGCAGTGCGGCAGAACTCACCTTCGTGTTAATGCCCTTAAAAAAGGGGATATGGGGCATCGTGCGCACAACAATACTAAATAAGGCTTTTGTGATCTGATACTGGGCAGCACCACTCACACTGGTCGCAATTGAGGAACCCACATGC
>NZ_FZLB01000068.1:0-5477 GCF_900196775.1 Helicobacter bizzozeronii | reverse complement strand
TTCTCTAAGAAAGGAGGTGATCCAACCGCAGGTTCACCTACGGTTACCTTGTTACGACTTCACCCCAGTCGCTGTGTGTGCCGTGGGCAGTAGCTACTTTAGCATCCTGACTTAAGGCAAACACAACTCCCATGGTGTGACGGGCGGTGAGTACAAGACCCGGGAACGTATTCACCGCAACATGGCTGATTTGCGATTACTAGCGATTCCAGCTTCATGCAGGCGAGTTGCAGCCTGCAATCCGAACTGAGAGGCGTTTTTAAGATTGGCTCAACCTCGCGGCATTGCATCTCTTTGTGCGCCCCATTGTAGCACGTGTGTAGCCCTAGGCGTAAGGGCCATGATGACTTGACGTCGTCCTCACCTTCCTCCTGCTTACGCAGGCAGTATTCTTAGAGAGCTCAGCATGACCTGTTAGCAACTAAGAAAGAGGGTTGCGCTCGTTGCGGGACTTAACCCAACATCTCACGACACGAGCTGACGACAGCCGTGCAGCACCTGTTTTCAGGGTCTAGCAAGCTAGACACTTCGCTATTTCTAGCAAATTCCTTCAATGTCAAGCCTAGGTAAGGTTCTTCGTGTATCTTCGAATTAAACCACATGCTCCACCGCTTGTGCGGGTCCCCGTCTATTCCTTTGAGTTTTAATCTTGCGACCGTACTCCCCAGGCGGGATGCTTAAGGCGTTAGCTGCATTACTGGGGGGACAAAGCCCCCCAACAACTAGCATCCATCGTTTAGGGCGTGGACTACCAGGGTATCTAATCCTGTTTGCTCCCCACGCTTTCGTGCAATCAGCGTCAGTATTGTTCCAGCAGGTCGCCTTCGCAATGAGTATTCCTCTTGATCTCTACGGATTTTACCCCTACACCAAGAATTCCACCTACCTCTCCCACACTCCAGAGTTGTAGTTTCAAATGCAGTTCTATGGTTAAGCCATAGGATTTCACATCTGACTTACAACCCCGCCTACGCACTCTTTACGCCCAGTGATTCCGAGTAACGCTTGCACCCTCCGTATTACCGCGGCTGCTGGCACGGAGTTAGCCGGTGCTTATTCGTCAGATACCGTCATTATCTTCTCTGACAAAAGGAGTTTACAATCCTAAAACCTTCATCCTCCACGCGGCGTTGCTGCTTCAGGCTTGCGCCCATTGAGCAATATTCCCTACTGCTGCCTCCCGTAGGAGTCTGGACCGTGTCTCAGTTCCAGTGTGTCCGTTCACCCTCTCAGGCCGGATACCCGTCATTGCCTTGGTGAGCCTTTACCTCACCAACAAGCTGATAGGACATAGACCAATCCTTTAGCGATAAATCTTTCCCCCATAGGGTAGTATTTGGTATTAATCACCATTTCTAGTGGCTATCCCAAACTAAAGGGCATGTTATCTATGCGTTACTCACCCGTGCGCCACTAATCCGCCTAGCAAGCTAGGCTTCATCGTTCGACTTGCATGTATTAGGCACGCCGCCAGCGTTCACTCTGAGCCAGGATCAAACTCTCCATAAAGTTAAGTTTATCCTAAACTGGCTCTGTGCTTGATAGATTTCTCTACAAGCACTTAAAGATTACTCTGTATATAGACAAGTTGTGTCAATAAATAGAGTTCTTTAGCCAAAAACAAAAATCAAAAAACAAATTTTGGCTACAAGACTCTCTTGCTTAAATGTCAAAGATCGTTGCGCTTGTTTGAAGCTTTTTTAAAACCGCTTTGGTTTTTCAACCTTTACATTTTTAAACCGCTTTAACTTTGGCAAAAGCGTATTATAGGGTAGAAAAGCTTAAGGGGGGCTTAAGTGGGGGTGTGTTGTAGCAATATCAAAAAATCATGGGTATTGGATCAATTTTTCAATTTGGCTAGCGTGCACCCTGTGGGGACTGCCATGCTCTAAAATGACAAGTAGGGGATCGGGTTTTTCAGGGATAAAGTCCAATACTTGGGTGCGTGTATAAAGACCTTTGTTGTTTTGCCGTCTATAGCGATCCTCCCAAAACAGCGTTACAATCTCCCCCTTTAAACGCCCCCACTCTTTTAGGGGAATGGGGGGGAATGGGGCGGATATGGCGCACATGTTTTGGGTGGCAATGTTCGCAATCTATCCATGTAATATCGTTGTATCCAGCATGCGATGCGCAAAGATTAAAAGATTCATACCAATCATTCGGGTGTGTGGTGTCTTGCAATTCTCCATAAAGGATTGAGCCATCCACAAACGCCACTTCCACCCATTGCCCATCCAACTTGAACCACTCGACAATGGGGGGGGGTCTTGATTGACAATGATCGTAGGGGGGTCTATGGGTTTCCAAGACACCACATCTTTAACAATGGCTAAATCACTTATGACCCCACCTTCAACCTCTATGTAGTAATCTAAATCACTTTCAAAAGTCCGCAGCTTAATCCCTGTTTGGGCATACTTAAAATCTATCTCCCGCAACTCCCCTTGCAGCACACTCCCATCTGTCAGTTCCAAGCGCACCCATTGGTTTAAATATGTTTTTAGGTCCTTAAAAGTCATGCTCTTGCCTTTCAAAATTTGCTCCAATATTACATAAAACTAGCTTTTGGCTTGGTGGGTTTTGCAAAACCTTGACTCTCTTGTCATAATGCCCTTCGCATTTTAATTTTTAGGCAAGGAGCCAACATGTTTATCCAAGATTTAAGCATTGAGCAACAACAAATATTTTTGTATTTGGCAAGAAAAGTCATTGAAGCTGTTGCATGGATTGCAACTAGGCGCACTGGATGTGATCAAAAAACAATGCGAATATGGCATTAGCGAAAAAGAAGTGCCTTTGAACACTTTAGGCAAACTCTTTACTACCAATCATGCCAAACATGTGGTGTCTAGCACGCCTAAAAAAGACATCTTCCCCCCAGCCATTGCCAACTTTGTCAAAGCCCCTCTGAACCCTAACAAAATAGACATTCTTATGATCAATCAGGGCATGCTGAATGCGTCTAGCCTAGATAAAGCCTATGATCAATGCTTGTTTGAACGCCTTGGTCGCCCCTTTGAGGCACTAAAGGCGGTGTGTCCGCTTATCATCATTGATGAACCCCACCGCTTCAAAAAGGATCAAAAGAGTTTTAAAAACATTAAAAAAATTGAAGCCCCATGGGTGTTTCGCTTTGGGGCGACTTTTGAAGGGAGAGAAGAAAATTTAATCTACCGCCTAAGCGCACTAGAAGCCTTTAATCAAAACTTGGTTAAGGGCGTGCAAGTTTTTACCCATGGGCTAGGGCAACACACCACCCCCGTGCAACTTGTGGGTGCTAATGGCTATGAAGCGCGCTTTAAGCAGGGCGATCAAAACTTTAGCATGGGGGTGGGGGATAGTTTGAGCAAAATCCATGCGGATTTAAACTTAACCTTAGAGAAAATCTCTAAAAAAAGCGTGTTAATCTCTAATGGTTTGGAACTCAAAATCCATAATAGCATCCACCCAGCGCGTTACCACACGAGCTTAAGGGAGCAAATGATCGATCAAGCATTAGAGGAGCACTTTAAATTAGAGCGCAAACTTTTAAGCCGTGTGGATAAAATCAAGCCCTTACTCTTGTTTTTCATCGATGACATTGCGGGCTACCGGGAAGGGGGGGTTTAAAGAGAGTTTTAACGTGCTTGTCAAACACAAACTAGAAAGACTTTTAAGCGATGAGGAAACTAGAGAGGATCGCAATGACTTTTATGTAGGCTATCTCAAAAAATCCCTAGCAGACATTGAGAGCACACATGGAGGGTATTGGGATTTGCAAATTGCGTGCGCATCACCAAAGTGAGGGATTAAGCTACCAAACCCTTACAAAATTTTATGCCCTATAGGGAGTTTTTAATGCAATTTGCCCTAGAAACCCATACCCAAGTAGAGACCTTACCCACAACTCAGCCCTGCAGCTCTTGTAGGCTCACGGGGGGGTTGTGGCTGAATTTGGAGTATTCTAGCAAACTCAAAAGCACCTTTTCTACGGCTTTGAGCGTAGTAAAATAAGAGATTTTGTTTTTGAGCACCTGCATGCGGATGATCTTAGAGTCCTCGCTTATGCGGTCGCTGGTGTTAATGGCCATGTCTATCTGCTGATTTAGCATGAAATCGGAGATATTAGGCCGCCCCTCAGAGATTTTAAGCACCTGCACGCTCTCTAAGCCCTCGGCTAACAAAGCCCTATGCGTGCCAGTAGTGGCGTAAAGTTTAAAGCCCAAACTAGCAAACGCCCGCATTAAAGGCATCGCCCTTTGTTTATCGCTATCCTTCAAGGACACAAAGACATGCCCGCTGTGCTTAATGGGGTTGTTGCACGCCAGCTGGGATTTATAAAAAGCTTCGGCTAAGGTGTAGCCCACGCCCGCCACCTCGCCCGTGCTTTTCATCTCAGGTCCTAGCACCAAATCCGCCCCATAAAGTTTATTAAAGGGGAACACGCTCTCTTTGACAAAGACATAATTTAAAGGCTTGGCTAAAAATAACCCCCCACCCTTATTTTCTAGCCCCTTGAAGTCCCCTAAGCCCTGCCCCACCATCACCCCAATCGCCATCGCCGCAAGGTCTAGCCCGAGTGCCTTAGAGACAAAGGGCACGGTGCGCGAGCATCTAGGGTTGATTTCTAACACAAAGAGCTGGTTATTTTTATAGGCAAATTGGATATTGACTAAGCCCAACACCTGCAAGCCCAAAGCGATTTTTTGCGTTTGGCTATAGACTTCTTCTAAAACCTGCGGGCTTAGACTTGGGGGGATAAAGCAAGTGCTATCGCCTGAATGGATACCGGCGGGCTCAATATGCTCTAGCACGCTACACACAAAGACACTTTGTTGGTCGCAAATGGCATCCACATCTAACTCTAGCGCGTCCTCTAAAAAGCTATCCATCAGCAAGCTGGTTTCAAAGCTGTAATTCTCCATGTAGTCTAAACACTCCTCTTTGGTGCGTAAAATGCGCATTTTTGCCCCCCCTAGCACGAAACTAGGGCGCAAGATTAGGGGCAACTCTAGGTTTTCTAGGCATTCTAAAGCCTGTTTTTTAGAGTTGGCGCATAGCCCTTTGGGGTAGGCAATGTTGAGATGGTCTAAGAGTTTGTGGCATAAATCCCGCTCTTCGGCGATTTCAATGTTTTTAAAAGCGGTGCCTAGCAGGGGGATATTTAAGGCTTCTAAGTCTTTGGCAATCTTAAGCGGGGTTTGCCCCCCAAAGCCCACCACCACGCCCATTAAATGCGCCCTCTCTCGGGCTACAATCTCTAGGACATGCTCTAAAGTGATGGGCTCAAAGTAGAGCGTGTCGCTAGTGTCATGATCGGTGCTGATCGTCTCGGGGTTGTTGTTGATGATGATGGGGCTTAGTCCCATTTTTTTAAGCGCAAGGCTAGCGTGCGTCAAGGCGTAGTCAAACTCCATGCCCACCCCGATTTTATTGGCACTCGAGCCGATTAAAATCACCTTTTGGCGGGTGGATTTGGGGGGGTTGTTGTGGGC
>NZ_FZLB01000087.1:0-23812 GCF_900196775.1 Helicobacter bizzozeronii | reverse complement strand
AGATTTTATATTGCTGTTTCTTGCCCCCCTCAAAGAAAAGATTAACCTAGCCCCTCTTTTAGCCGTGTGCGCTTTTATCTTACAAGAAGGAGTTTGTGGCATATCCCAAAGAACCAAAGACTGCCACAAAGATAAAGACCCACATTGTGGTCTATACCAAAAAGATGGCAAAATATTGGAGGGAGAGGTTCAAAGGCATTGCCAGAGACAATCCGCAAGCGTGTAGATATTCTATTGGACACAAAACAGAACGCCCAAAACTTTTATGAGGAATTTTTAGAAACTTTTCGGGTTCATCGGGAGGGCGATGGGGTGAGCGAGCCGGTTATAGGCAGTGTGTTATGGCACGATCTTGCCGATGCGTTTTCACACACAGGGATTTATGTCGGCGGGGGGCAAATTGTGCATTTGACCGGCAAGTTTAATGGGAGTTGCATTGAAAAATGCACTTCTCAAGGGTTTTCAGGGGGCAAGATCATTTTTGTCTCTTGTCAAGGCACAAGAGCGGTGGGCAATTTTGACATAGCCCAAAGGGCATTGTCCTTAGTGGGGCAAGCTAGGGATTACCATTTGTTTAAGAATAACTGCCATGGGTTCATCACGGAGTGCTTGGGCAAGAGTGCAGAGGACATGATCGCCCAAACCCTAAAGATGGATTGTTGGCGGGTATGGGTTCAATAGTCAAGTTTGACTTTATTTGAGCACAAATGGGTTAGAAGCCTTAGACTCCCATGCGCTCTTGGTAATATAGACTATGCAAAATTTGCACTTCCTCTAGGTCTTTATGCCCATCAATCATGGATTGCAAAGACCCCTTGATCGCAAACAAGGACATGTAAATATGCACGATGAAAAAGCCCACGAGCACCAGCCCTAAGAAATTATGCATCAGCGCGCTTAGACGCAGCAAAGAAATTTGGTAAAGCCCAAAAAGGTTAGCAATGGTGCTCAAATCCTCCGTATTGAAGTATAAAATCCCCCCGCTAGCAATCATCACCAACCCCCCCAAAGTGGCGATCCAAAACCACATCTTCTGCCCCGCATTAAACTTATACGCTGGCACGGGTTTTTTCTCTTTGGAGAAATAGCCCCCCATGATCACCAGCCATTTGATGTCAGCTAGCCTAAAGAACATGTCTTTAAGCCACATAAAGAGCATGGGCAACACCGCCACCATGAACACCACACACCCCACGCTATGGGTAACTCTACAAAAGCGCACAAACGCCCCGCCCCCAAAGAAATCCCCAAAGATCATGATCAGTCCGGTGGGCACAAGCAAAATAAAAGACACCCCGGCGATCCAGTGGATAATGCGATTAAAAAGCGTGAAAAAAGGGACTTTTTGATCGCTGTGCTTGAATTGTTTAGGTCCAATGACTAGATAGTGCATTAAAAAGCCAAAGCCCACACCTAACACCACAGCTAAAAAGAGCCATAAAAAATAATGCCCCTGCCAAAGCGTCCAAAGCTCGCCTAGCTTACCCGTATCTCTCTGCCCATAGGGTAGAATGCCTAAAATGCGCTCTTGATCGAGGGGGGTCGTTTGCGCCCTTAAGCCCGCCAAAAACCCCATAAAAAGCACAATTTTTTTCATCAGCCCCCCTTAAGGCATTGCGCCCTCGATTTGGTGCGCCGCTTTGGTTTGGTAGTCTTGAGCGTTGGCATATTTTGCCATAACACGCCGTCTATAAATGTCGGCGATACTCAGCGCATCGCCCACTAAGAGCGCATTAGTCGAGCAAGTCGCCGCACACATGGGCACTTGCCCGCTGGCGATTCGATTAACCCCGTATAATTCCATCTCTTTTTGCGAATGCGTGGGTGCAGGTCCCCCTGCACACATGGTGCATTTATCCATCACGCCGCGCACACCAAAAGCCCCATCTCTGGGGAATTGGGGCGCGCCAAAGGGGCAGGCATAGAGGCAATACCCACAGCCAATACAGGTTTCTTTATTGTGCAGCACGATCCCATCCTCACGGATATAAAAACAATCCACCGGGCAGACCTGCGCACAGGGCGCGTCCGTGCAGTGCTGGCAAGCGATCGAGATAGACTTTTCCTTGCCCTCCACCCCCTCATAAAGGGTGATGACCTTGCGCCGATTCAAGCCAACTTCTAAATCGTTGGAGTGCGAACACGCCACGCTACAAGCAAAACAGCTGATACAGCGGTTGTCATCGCAATAAAACTTCATGCGGTTGGCGTTAGGGATTTGTTTAGCAGGTTGTAAGTTTGCCATCTCAAGCCTTTTCAATGCGGCACAAGCCGGCGTTAAACTCAGGGATTTGAGTTACCGGATCAAAGCCGTAATTAGTGATCGTGTTGGAGCTCTCCCCAGTGGTGTAGGGCTTGGTGCCCTCAGGGTAGCGATGAGATAAATCCACGCCCTGCAACACCCCGGCGAAGCTATAGGGCATGCAAATGCGATCGGGAGTAACTGCGTGGCTAAAAATCGCCTTGACCTTAATCTTAGTCCCCTCAGGGGAGTGTATCCACATCATCTCGCCATCTTTGATCCCGTGGTTTAGGGCGAGATCGGGGTGGATATTACAAAACATCTCAGGCGTGATGTGGGATAGATACTTGCTGGTGCGCTCTAACATCCCCGCCCCGCTCAAATTCACCAAGCGCATGGAGGCGATCACAATGGGGAATTCTTTAGCCCACTCTTGTTTGTTTTGCTCGCTAGAATAGCGCACATCGACCCTAAAGTTATTCACTTGGTCTTTAATGGCGGGGTATTTTTGCACCAAGTCCGGGCGGGGGGAGTGCAAGGGTTCGCGGTGCAAGGGGATTTGATCGATGAAGTTCCACACAATGGCACGCGCGCGCGCATTCCCATAGACGCACACGCCCTTTTCATCGCATTTCTTTTGGATAAGCCCGCTGGTATCCACCTTCCAGTTATCCCCCATAATGGCTTTTTCATGCTCCGTGAGCTTAATGCCTAACACCTTTTCAATGTTAGCCTTGGTGATCTCAGGGTAACCCCCCTTGATCGCCGAGCCCTTGATCGTAACACTCTTATCGGCTAACAAATTCTGCCCCTTGTATTCCTCTCCAAAGCGCGCTCTAAAGCCCATGCCCCCCTGCTTGGTGGGGGTGCTGATGTCATAGAGTATGGGTGTGCCGGGGTGCTGTGGTGTCCAAGCTGGCCAAGGCAAGCCATAATATTGCCCCTTCATGGGGCCATAGCCCTCTTGGCTGATGTAGTCAAACATGTGCCAATTTTCTTGTTGGGCTTTAAGCCGTTCTGGTGTCCAGCCCCCAAGCCCTATCACCTTAACCGAGCGCGCGATCTCTCTGGTGGCATCTTCGGGCCATTGGAAAGTTTTGCGCACCTGCACCAATTCCCCGTTTTTGTCAAAATCACAGAGCAAAGCTTTGGTGTATTCCTCATAAAAGCCAAACTTCTTAGCCATTTCAAACATGAGTTCATGATCTTGCTTGGCTTCATAGAGGGGCTTGACCACTTGGGATCGCCACTGGGCGGCGCGATTGGTGGCGACCACGATCCCCTCACATTCAAACTGGGTTGCAATGGGGAGGACATAGACCCCATCGGGTTTTTCTGTGAGGATTGCCGCCTCGTTTAAAAAGGGCTCGGCAATCACCATCAAATCTAGCTTTTCCATCGCCTCTGCCATTTTGACATTGTGCGCTAGGGAGGAAACCCCATTGCCCTGCACCCAAAGCCCTTTAATGGGGGCGTTGGAGTGGGTTTTGGATTCTTGCAACACGCCCTCATGCCAAAGGGAGATACTAAAGCCCTTTTTGTGCATCCACTCGGGGGCAAAAAAGCGTTTTTGCAAACTCTCAAAGCTCACCCCCCAGCACTTGGCATAATAACGCCAACTAGCCTCACTCAGACCATAATAGCCGGGCAAATTATCTGCCAAACAGCACATGTCCGTAGAGCCTTGCACATTGTCATGCCCACGCACAATATTACAACCCCCGCCTTTTTTGCCCATATTGCCTAGCACCAGCTGCAAGATGGAGAGCATGCGCGTGTTCCCACTCCCCACGCTATGCTGGGTGATCCCCAAAGCCCACGCCAGCGTGGCGGGCTTGGCGGTGGCAAATACGCGCGTGGTTTGAATCAGCAAGCTAGCAGGCACACCCGTGATGTCCTCCACCACTTCGGGCGTGTATTTGAGGGCTTCTTTTTTGATTTCCTCAATCCCGTAAGCTTGGGTTCTAATGACCTCTTTATCCTCCCAGCCGTGTTTGAAGATCAAATGCAACATGCCATAAATAAAGGCAATATCGGTCCCTGAGCGAATCCGCACATAAATATCTGCCTTAGCCGCGCTCTTGGTAAAGACGGGATCGATCACGATTAATTTAGCATTATTGCGATCTTTGGCTTGCAAGAAATGCTTAAAGCCAATAGGATTGCTCACAGCCGTATTAAGCCCGATCATCAAGATCGCTTTAGAATGCCCGACAATGTCCCCAAAGTGGTTTGTCATCGCACCATACCCCCATGTATTCGCCACACCGGCGACTGTGGTGCTGTGTCAAATCCTTGCTACATGGTCTATGTTGTTTGTCCCATAAAAGGCGGCAAACTTGCGCCAATAATAGGCTTGCTGGGAGTTCATCTTAGCACTCCCCATAAACATCATGCTATCAGGCCCGTATTTTTCGCGCATTTTGAGCATTTTTGCGCTGATCTCATCGATGGCTTGCTCGTAACTGATGCGTTTCCACTGCCCCCCCTCTCTTTTGAGCGGGTATTTGAGGCGCATTTTGGACTTGACCAAGTCAATTTGATCCACGCCCTTACAGCAGTGGCTGCCCGCGCTGATGGGGTGATCTTGGGCGACATCTTGGCGTATCCACACCCCGTCCTTGACCTCCGCGATGATCCCACAGCCTGCCGAACAGATACTACAAATCGTTTTGACTCTTTTGACTCCCTCATTGGGGTCGATCACACTCTCTTTTTTGCTCGCTTTGGTGTTAGCAAAGGCAAGAGTTGCCCCAGCCCCAGCCCCGATTGCGCCCATTTTCAAAAAGGAACGCCGACTTAATTTTCCCATGTTACTTCCTTTCTCAAACTACCACACACTTTTATAGAAAATCTCCCAAGCGGGGGTTTTGTGATAGAGAATTTCTTTTTTATTGCTCTTGCCCACCACGACACCATTGCTAGCCCTATCTGTGTTGGGGAATTGCCTTTCTGGCATGGTGGCTAGCAAGCTCTGCCCGGCTAGAGCCCCCACGCCCAGCGTGCCCAACTTCTTTAACGCCTCTCTTCTACTCTCCATGACAACCTCCTAAACTAGGTTGAAAAACAACCTCTCGTGTTGGATAAATGCACCTAAGATTATAGCGAAGCTTTGATAACACACGCTTTTTTTATGCGTGCTGATAGCCTCCAAAAAGGCATCGCCAAAGAGGTGGAAGAAGTCTTTAAAGAGTTTTTCATGCAGGCTAAAAAAGCCCTGATCCTCTAAGAGTTGCTGTAAAAACGCGTTCATCATCAAAGTTAAAAACGCCAAATCATCCTCAGCCACAGGGCTAGTGATCGTGTGGCTCTCTATGTGTAAGCCTGATTGCTTTAAAAGCGCGATGGCTTCTAGGCGTTTCTTGCTATTGTCCTGCCCTTCTAAATAATAAGATGCGCTCATGGGGATAAAATGCTCCCCGGGGGCAAAGAGCAAGGCGTTTTGCTCCTGCTTAAAGGTTTCTAGCCCTTGTTCCAAAAAGGCATGCAACTCTTGCCAGCCTTGTGCTGTGTTGGGATCAAAGGGGAAATCTTTGAGATGTGCCACTAGAGCTTTCAATTCTTCAAAGAGTTGCGGAGTTTGGATAAAAACCACCATGTAATGCCACAGGCGGTAGTAGAGTGCGCGCGCACAGGTGAGATTGGAATCTATATTCATTTTAAAATAGAATTGATGTCTAGCATGTCTTCGAGCATGATCTTAACCTTGCAATCAGGGCAAGCATAAAGGGTGGCGATTCTGCGTGGGTCGCCTTGAAAGCGTGGCTTCATAATCGTTGCGATCTTCTCCACGCTCTTGGTTGTCCCAATGGGCTTACCACACATTTTGCACGCAAACAAGCTATCTTGTGCCATGATTTTGGGGACAAAGTATGAGGGGTTTAGGGCGATCCCATCGCGTTCCAAGTGCAGACAATCCTTTTCTGGGCAAGTCGCCTCGCAATACCCACAAGTGGTGCAAAGGCTGGGGTTAAAGAGCAAGGTATAGGCGTTGCCATCTACGCTTAGGGCATTAGTGTTGCACGCCCCCACGCAAGAGAGGCACAGCGTGCAATTAGAATTGATCTCTACATGCCCGTAACGGATAAAACTCGCAGAAGGCACGCGCCCATAATCCCCCTGCCCTATGGCGTGCTGGAGGCGTTTGGCAAACAAATCCCGCTTGGTGCGTGTGGGGGTGGTGGGGGGGGTGAAGTGGGTGGATTCTAGGCGTTGGGCGCGTTGCAAACACGCTTGCAAACTCTGCAAATCGCTAGCCAGCAAGATCGCCTCTTGTTGGTAAAGTTGGACATAAATGCCATTGAGCAGGGCAATACTCTGCAAAGTGCCCACGCCCAACTCCTGAGGAGCGTAGATCACAATCTGACTCCCGCTCTCTTGTAAGAGGGTGATCAAGGCGACCTGCTCTAAGATATTGAGATTAACACAGAGGGGCAAAATCTCTTTTTTAAGGGGGGTGCTGGGCAACTCTGCTTGGTGATCGAGCAAGAGAGGGACATAACCCCTATAGAGTTTAGCCACCTCTTGGACGCACTCCAAACTAAAACCCCCATAACTCAAGCTCCCACTAGGGCACACACTGATACACTTGCCACAATCAATGCAGGCTTGGTGGTCAATGATCAAATGGCGGTTGTCCGCACATTCCATGCCCTTATCTTGGGCGATTTGGGGGTCTAATTTAGTGATCGCTTCAGTGGGGCAGACTTCACTGCACTTGGCACAACACTCCACGCGCCGTTGGTGGTATTGGCAAATCTCTTGGTTATAGCTAAAAAATTCGCTCAACAAGCCCTCTGGCGTGGGGGTGTGCTTGGTGGTGTCAAAATCAAATTGCAGTCCATGCACCTCGTAGAGCAAAGAGAGGCTATTAGCTAAATCTAAGGGGTCTTGGTTGCTATTTTCTAGCAAAAAATTAATCTCCCTAGCCACCCTCTTAGCCCCCTGCAAGGGCACATTGCACACCACGCATTCCACATTTAAATTAGCATTCTCTAAAACTTCAATGTGATCGTGCAAGGGCACATCTAGGCGATCGGGTTGTTTGATATAGACAAACTCTAGCATGCCTTAATCTTAAAATAGGGGCTTAAATGCAAGACTAACAAGGCTTAGATTTGTCCTTCCAGCGATCCTTAGTGAGATAATAGCCCACATAGCACAAAATCCCAAACCCAATTGTCAAATAAGCCCCCTTACGCTGTTCGGGGTCAATATACGCCCCAAAAACAGCGATTAAAGACCCACTAATGCCAATCACTTGAATCAAGGGCAAAAAGGGCGCGCGGTAGGGCAATTCATCTAAGGACTTGCCCGAAGCCACAAATTGCTTTCTAAAATTGTATTGCGCCACGCTCACGCTGATCCACACGATAATCACGCTAAAGCTAATGATATTGATTAGGGCTTCCATCATCTCCTTAAGCTTGCCATTTCTGGCGTATTCATTCCCAAACATGACCAGCAAAGTAAAGCCCATGGACAAATACATCGCATAAATGGGCGTGCCCTGCTTGTTGAGTTTGGCAAAAATGGGGGGGAACATCTTTTTTTGGGTTAAACCATAAACCATGCGGCTAGAGGCATAAATCCCTGAGTTGGCTGTAGAGAGAATGGCGGTGATGATGACAAAATTCATAATGTCGGCGGCATAGGGAATCCCTATCCCAAAGAAGGGCAATGGGATTCGCTCCAAAGCCGCCACAAAGGGGCTTTTGGTGATGCTCGAATCTGTCATGGGCAAAAACACCGCAATCACAAAGACCGAACCCAAGAAGAAAAACACAATGCGCCACAAGGTCGCCTTAATGGCTTTGGGCATCACCACGCCGGGGTTTTTAGTCTCCCCCACAGCTACGCCTATGATCTCCGTGCCTGTGTAGGCAAAGATCACGCCCAAAATCGCCCCAAAGACGGCATGGATTCCTTTAGGGAAAACGCCTGCTTCCAGCCCATTTTGTGGATCGGGGGTGCTGATATAAAAATTATGCAAGACACTCCCCCAGCCATACAGATAAGCTTGGTAAAAAATCCCCACGATCCCCAAGATAATAAAAGTAAAAACTGCCAAAACCTTGATTGAGGCTAGGAGAAATTCTCCCCGGGCAAAAATACGCACCGAAAACACATTGAGCAAAAAGACCAAGAGCACACAAGCCACCACCCAATATTCAATGGGGACAACTTTTGGATCAACCCAGCGTTGCATGAGCGCACCCACCATAAAATACTCTACCGCCACGGTAACAATCCAGCCCACCCAATACATCCAAAATACCATGTAACCGGTTGCTGGCCCAATAAAACGATCGGCATAATCCCCAAAACTCCCCGTGCTAGGATACATGCTAGCCAGTTCGCCCAAAGAGAGCATGATCGAATAGACAATCACCCCGCCCACTAAATAGGCGATCAAAGTCCCTAGAGGACCGGCATTAGCGATATTGCCCCCCGTGCCCACAAATAACCCCGTCCCAATCGTCCCACCTAGGGCAATCATCAGCAATTGCCCCAAATGGATATCCCGACTCAAACCCTGTTGATCTGTTCCAACCTTTTCTTTTTTCATTTTTCTTTCCTTAATGGGTGCGTTAAAAATATATGCTGGGTGTTTAAAGCTGTTTTAACGCCTCAAAAAGGCATGCCAAATGGCAAGTTTCAAATAATGCGGGGGGAGGGTGGTGTAAATGGGGCACATGGTCAGCTTAAGCAAACCACATCCACTTAGCACAGATCACAATGCCTAGACCCAGTAGCAACGCTAAGGGGTGGATCACAGAGGCTAGGGGGTTTTTCTTGTTTAAAAACTTGCACGCTAAAGAGATAGCCACCATCGCAAAAATCGTGCATGCCAACAACACTTTGAGCATCAACACCTTTTGGAAGGGCGTTTCTAAAAATCCCTTATCGCCCCCCACATACACGCTGAGCATCATCCCACCACTGAGTAAGAGCCATAGGACGCAAAGGGGCATGATTTTAATAGCGCGCGCGGAGATGCCTTGTTGGGCTTTTTGGGCGATCTCCTCCCCATATATTTTTTGGATACTAGGGAAGATCACCACATCAAAAAAGAGATACCCGATAAAAATGATCGCACACAAAAGATGGGAGATGAGTAAATAGGGGTAGAGGGCTTGCATCGCTTCCATGTCCTTGCAAAAATTAGAATTTGGATTGTAACATGTCCGCTTGATTTTGGAGTAAATATTTTGTTATAATAAAAATATATAAATTGTAATACTTTTCTAAGGAATGATAAAAGCCATGTTGCTTCAAAAGTCTAAACAAATATTATTGTTTTGCCAAAATGCAAGAAAAGCTGGTGCAATTTGTCTCTTAGCACTCCCTTTGGGCTTGCAAGCCGAAAAGAATGCGGGTTTTATTGGGATTGGCTTAGAAGTGGGGCGGGCAGATAAAAAGCTCGTGGGGGAGAAAAACGGGCAAATTTTCCAAGTGCCCCAAGGCACGGTGGCACTAAGTGCGGCCAAACCACCGCCCAGCGCCTACGATCCCATCACGCACAAACTGATTGATACCGGGCTTAATGATTGCACCCCGGGTAATTGTAAAGCGGTATGGACCTCTGGGATGATGCCCAGTGATAATGCTAAAACCTTGCAGGGGGCAGAAAACCCGGGCAGGAATGCGCCCATGTTTGGGCTGAATGTGATTGCTGGTTACAAACAATTTTTTGGTAAAAAGCGTTGGTTTGGCTTGCGTTACTATGGCTTTTTTGATTACGGGCATAGCAATTTCTCTAATGCCACCGCCTCCAACTATACGAGTGTTTTTTTCCAAAACAATGACAAGGTAGATATGTATACCTATGGTGTGGGCACAGACATGCTCTTTAATGTGATCAACAAACCCAAAATCAGCGTGGGGCTCTTTTTGGGCGCACAATTTGCCGGCAACACTTGGACGAGCAATAAAGTCAGCCGCCTCAAACAGGGCTATCTCATCGGCATTGTGCCCGGTGAGTGTGCCTATATCCCTGATAGTGGCAATCCGTGTGAAAAAAATTATACCGGACCTGCTGTGGGCACCAATGGAGAAATTAACCCCGCTAGCATGGTGACCACTGGACCCCTAACTAGCCGTGTGAATGGCACGCATTTCCAGTTCTTGGTGAATGTGGGGATTCGGGCTAATATCATCGAACACCATGGCGTGGAATTTGGGATCAAAATCCCCACCATCCCCCTTCTTTATTATAAGGGTGTTGCGTATAAATACCTCATCCCCAATGGGAAGGGCATTTGTGATGGCCGATGCGAGGGCCATTACAGCCTTAGCCAAACCTTTAGGCGGCAATACTCCATGTATTTGCGCTATATTTATAGTTTCTAGCGTAATTGGTAGCCCAAAACTTGCACAAGGGCTTGGGTGCTAGACTTTAACACTTTATCCATTAACATTTCTAGTTTGTCTCTTTGTAACCACACGGGTTTTTTGACTGCGCTTAAATCTTGCAAAGCCGCTACCGCCTCCTCATAAGTCCCCACATGATCGATGAGCTTAAGCTCTAAAGCTTGCTTAGCACTAAAAATCTTGCCCTCGGCAAATTTGGGCGCATCTTTGGGGTTTAAATGCCTTGCCTTAGCCACATCGTCCACAAACATGCCATATTGTTCGCCTAGCAGGGCATCTAGGTATTGCTTTTCTTGAGAGGTCCAAGCGCGCGTGAAAGTCCCCACCTCTTTATAAGCCCCTTTGGACATGCCCTGTGCCTTGATCCCCAGTTTGTCCATCAAGGGGGCGATGTTCATGCCACTAAAGATCACCCCAATAGAGCCCACCAACGCCCCGCGGTTAGCATAGATTTTATTAGCCACCATGCCCGCATAATAGCTCCCACTAGCCATCACGCCCCGCACATAAGCCACTACGGGCATTTTTTTAGCCAAATGCGCCACCATGTCGCTAAGTTCCACGCTGGCACTAATGCTCCCCCCCGGGGAGTCGATGATCAAGAGCACGCCCTTAATGCTGGGGTTTTGCGTGATTTTATCAATTTGATCGGCAAAGCTCTCGCTTTCAAAGATCGGACCATAGAGGTAAAGTTTTGCCAAATTAGGTTCTTGCACCTTGTGATTGGTGTTGCCAAGCCACACAAAAGCCACTAAAGTTAAAAAAACAAAGGTTTTAAAATACTTGGTGATGAAGTCCAAACACGAAATGATCGCTCTGCCTACCCTAGAAAACATGCGCTCTCCTACAATTTTAGTTCTATTATACTAGGTTAAATGAAAGTGTGTTATAACACAAATCAAAAAGAATCCAACATGGCGTGCAAATTCTGCCCTAAAATCAAGCCGACTGATTTGTTATTTGTCCTCATTGCAGGGGTGGCTTTTTATGGGGTTTATACCTACCAAATGAAGCAAGCCCACCAAGAACAAGAACAACGCGCCAAAGCCTTTGAAAAACTCCAAAGAGATTGTGTTTTAGGGCATGACAAAAGCGCATGCCAACAAGTTTTTAAGGATTAGCATGTTAGCCAAAGTTTTGCCCTTTGTCTTGGTGTCTTCTTTGCGGTTTTTGGGGCTTTTTATTGTTTTGCCCGTGATCGCCCTTTACGCCGCACATTTCCAAGCCAACGCTTTAATGATGGGTCTGGCTGTGGGGGGGGCGTATTTGACGCAAATTCTCTTCCAAACACCCATTGGGGTTTTGAGCGATCGTTATAACCGCAAGGCGGTCGTGCTGTGGTGTTTGGCGGTGTTTGTGCTAGGCTCACTGATTTGCTTTTTAGCCCACAATATCCACACCCTAGTTTTAGGGCGTTTGATTCAGGGCATGGGGGCGATGGGGGGGGTTTTAAGCGCAATGGTGGCTGATGTAGTGGAGGAGGAAAAGCGCACAAAGGCAATGGCGTTCATGGGGGCAGGGATTTTCATGGCTTTTACGGCGGGCATGGTGATTGGCCCTAGCGTGGCAGCCAAATTTGGCGAAGAATGGCTCTTTTTGCTCACTGCCCTTTTAAGCTTGTTTGCGATGTTTTTAATGGCGTTCAAAGTCCCCAACCCGCCTAAAATTTTCTATTCTCTCAAAGAAAAGCCCAAAATGAGCGATGCGCTCAAAGACAAAGATATTTTCATCATCAACCTTTGTTCGTTCTTTGAAAAATGCTTGATGACCTTAATTTTTGTGCTCATCCCCCTAGCCATTGTGCATGATTTTAAAATGGATAAGGCGGCATTGTGGAAAATTTATAGTCTAGGCGCGCTCTTGGGGATGGTGAGCATGGCACCTGCTGCCATCATTGCTGAAAAATTCCACAAGGCTAAGGGCGTGCTGCTAAGCGGGATAGCGATGTTTTTAGTGGCTTATTTATGCTTGGCTCTAGCCGATCGGCACGCCAGTTCGCCCACCACTTGGCTTTTTATCACCGGGATTATGATCTTTTTTGCCGGCTTTGGCACGCTAGAGCCCATCATGCAATCCTTAGCCAGCAAATTATGCAAAGCCCACCAAAGAGGCTTGGTGCTGGGCTTGTTTGTAACTTATGGCTATGCGGGCTCTTTTGTGGGCGGATTGTTAGGCGGGGTGGGCTATAAGCTTTTAGGCGTGGAAAAAACCGCTTTTATTGTGGTGGGGGTGTGCGTGCTGTGGTGGGGGTTGGTGTTGTTTTTGAACAACCCTAGCCAGCAAAAAAATGTCTATTTTCCCTTAGATGCCTTTGAGCGGGAGAAATTCCAAGCCCTAGAGGGCATGGTCGGGGGCATTTTAGAATGGTATGTCAATGAAACGCAAAATGTGATCATTGTCAAATACGATGCCTCACAAACCAGCGAGGAACAGATCATCCAAGCCTCCGTGGCTTTTAGAAAGCCCCCCACCAGCTAACAACCTTTAGCCCGCTGGTTGCCTAGATATGCCGGATGCGTTTGTAACCTTGTAGGGCGAAGAACAAGATGTAGAAGTAACCTAGCATGGGCACGATGTAAGAGAGGATCAGCCCGACATGATCGGCCATGAGACCTTGCAAAGGGGGGAGCAGGGCACCGCCCACAATCGCCATGCAGATGATCCCAGAGGCTTGGGAGGTGAATTTGCCTAGCCCTTTGGTGGCTAGAGAAAAGATCGTGGGGAACATGATCGAGTTGAAAAGCCCGATAGCAATTAAGAAAAAGATAGTGATCTTATCATCTAAGATGATCCCCACAAAGAGCAAGATCACATTGATAATGGCATTGAAAGCCAAGCATTTATTGGGCGCAATCTTTTGCATGATCGCACTCCCAATAAAACGCCCCACCATCGCCCCGCCCCAATAGTAGGCGATGTATTGTGCCCCCGTTTTTTCCGGGATTTGGGCAACTTCAAGCATGGTCAAGACCAAAAACGACCCAATGGAGACCTCCGCCCCGACATAAAAGAAGATCGCCAAAGCCCCTAGCACAAAGTGGGGATACTCCAGGGCACTTTTTTTGCCATCGTGGTTGTGTTCGCTCACTTCTTGGGCTTGTTCGCGCACATCAGGCAAACGCAACCAATAAACCACAACGGCTAAGACAACCAACGCCCCGGCGATCATCAAGTAAGGACCTTGCACGGACTGGGCTTCTTTGACTTTATCCACAACCTCTGTTGTGTTAGAAATAATGAGCATGGAGCCAAAATAAGGGCCTACAAAAGTGCCTAGAGAATTGAAAGCCTGCACTAAAGTTAAGGTCCTCTCCTCCTTGCCCGGAGCCAAGAGGGTTACAAAGGGGTTGCCCGCTGCTTGGAGCAAGACCACCCCGCTAGCCAAAATAAAAAGCGCGCCTAAAAAGATGGCATAGGAAGCCATCGAAGCGGCCGGGTAAAACAAAAGACAGCCTATGGCGGTGAGCACAAAGCCTAACACCACCCCGATTGGATAGCCGATTTTTTCTAAAAGCTTGCCAAAAAACCCCCCCGTGATGAAATAAGCCCCAAAAAAACAAAGTTGCACAAGAGAGGCTTTAAAGTGGGAGAGTTCAAAAATTTTTTTAAGATGCGGAATCAGAATATC
This sequence comes from Helicobacter bizzozeronii, assembly GCF_900196775.1. Classification (NCBI taxonomy): domain Bacteria; kingdom Pseudomonadati; phylum Campylobacterota; class Epsilonproteobacteria; order Campylobacterales; family Helicobacteraceae; genus Helicobacter; species Helicobacter bizzozeronii. The sequence continues at coordinate 9,569 of NZ_FZLB01000087.1, read as the reverse complement.
GTTTAGGACGGTGATAAAGCCCATAGCAAAAAATAAAGCCGTTAGGGCTGCTAGAGCAAAATTATTACTTTTGGTTTGCATTAGACTCCTTGATTAAAAGTTTTATAGAGCGTGATTAAATGCTGAGTCGAGCTATCTTCATGGGTGTTAGGGGCTTGCTTGCCATGTAACTGGGCTAAAATATCCTTAGCGAGCTCCTTGCCTAGCTCCACGCCCCATTGATCAAAGCTGTTAATATCCCAAATCACTCCTTGCACGAAAATTTTATGTTCGTAAAGGGCGATCAAAGCCCCGATGCTCTTAGGCGTGATCGCATCTAATAAGATCACATTGCTGGGGCGGTTGCCTGAGAAGACACGGTGAGAAGCCAACTTGCGCGCCTTTTGCTCCTCTATACCCATTTGTAATAATTGTTCGTAGGCTTGGTTGTAATCCCGCCCCTTCATAAAGGCTTGGGCTTGGGCAAAAAGATTGCTGAGTAATATCTCGTGGTGCCCAGACAAATGCCCCTCCTTACTCAAAGAGGCGATAAAATCAATGGGGGTTAAATGCGTGCCTTGGTGGAGGAGTTGGAAAAAGGCATGCTGGGAGTTGATCCCCAAATCACCCCAAATAATGGGACCGGTGTCATAATCCACCACTTCCCCTTCTAAAGTGGTGCGTTTGCCATTGCTCTCCATGTCCAGTTGTTGGATAAAGCGCGGGAAATAGCGTAAATATTGATCGTAGGGAGCAATGAGGTGGCTCCCCGCATCAAAGAAATTGACATACCACACGCCTAACAAAGCCAAAATCACGGGCATGTTATGCGTAAAGGGGGCTTCTTTAAAATGCTGATCCATCTCAAATGCCCCTTGCAACAAGCTCCTAAAATTCTGCTTGCCTAGATAGATCATAATAGAGAGCCCAATAGCCGACCACAAACTATAACGCCCCCCCACCCAGTTCCAAAAAGAAAACATGTTATGCGTGTCAATCCCAAAATCTTTAACGGCTTGCTTGTTGGTCGAAACCGCCACAAAGTGTTTGGCAATATGGGCTTCATCTAGGGCGTGGGCTAAAAACCATTGCCGCGCGCTTAAGGCATTGGTGAGAGTTTCTTGGGTGGAAAAAGTCTTAGAGGCGACAATAAAAAGGGTGGTCTCGGGATGGACCTTATCTAAAACCCCTTGAATCTGTGTCCCATCCACATTGGAAACAAAATACATATTTAGGCGTGGGCTAGCATAGCGTTTTAATGCCTTACACACCATCAAAGCCCCCAAATCCGACCCCCCGATTCCAATATTCACCACATCGGTGATCACTTGGTTAGTGTAGCCCAACCACTCCCCGCAACGCAGCGCATCGCTAAAACTCTCCATGCGCGCTAGCACCTCACGCACGGCAGGCATGACATCCTGACCCTCTACCATGATGGACTCTTCGCCCTGATAGCGCAAAGCAGTGTGTAAAACCGCACGCTCCTCTGTGGTGTTGATCTTTTCGCCCCCAAACATGGCATTGATCTTGGCAGATAACTGGCATTCCTTAGCTAAATCTTGCAATAATTGCAAGGTTTCATCATTGATGCGGTTTTTGGAATAATCTAAAGAGATGGGTCCTGCTTGTAAAAAATAACGCATGGCGCGCTCAGGGTCTTCTTTAAACATATCGCGCATGTGGGTGTTTTGAATCGCCTTAAAATGTTCTTGCAAGCGTTTGAAGGCATTTAATTTAGTTAGGTGTTCTCTCATGCTCACTCTTTGTTGAGGTGGTTTTCTAAGGCAATGGCAACCCCGGCTAGACCGGGATATTTAGCCAAGACAACATAAACTGGAATGGCTGCCAAGTAGGCATCAAAACGCCCTTTATTTTCAAAACGCACCCTAAAGGGCGAAGTTTTAAAATAATCAATAAATCTAGGGATGATCCCCCCGCATAAATACACCCCCCCACGCGCCCCCAAAACCAACGCCATGTTAGAAGACACCGTGCCCAAGATCGTGCAAAAAATATCTAGGGTCAGGCGGCATAGGGGCGATTTTCCGCTTAAGGCTTGTTCGCTGATGATCTCAGGGGTCATTTTAGCAGTCTTGATCCCCTCGCGTTCAGCCAAAGCCGCATGGATGAGCACCAATCCCGCCCCGCTTAAAAGTCTTTCAGCGGACACATGCCCGTATTTTTTCTTGGCGTATTTCCAAATGGCGATTTCAGTATCATCAAAGGGCGCAAAACTCACATGCCCGCCCTCCCCGGATAGGGCAATGTAATGCCCATTGTGGCAGGGAATGAGCGCGCTCACCCCTAGCCCCGTGCCCGGACCAATGACTAACTTAGGTGCATGGAGCGCGCAGGCTGTCCCCCCCACTTGCAACAATTCATCATCGTTTAATTGTGCGATCGCATAAGCTTGGGCGGCAAAATCATTGATGAATAAAAGCGTATCAAACCCCAAAGCTTGGCGGGTGGTTTCAATTGAAAAAGCCCAATGGTGGTTAGTCATCTGCACCCAATCCCCAATGACGGGGTTAGCAATGGCACAGGCAGCCAGTTTGACAGATGGATTACCCACTTTGTTTAAATAACACTTGATCGCATCCACCACGCTATGGTGATCGTGGCAAGCTAGGACCTCAACTGAATTAATCTCTCCGGGGGCTCTTTCTAGTCCAAAGCGCGCGTTCGTCCCGCCAATATCAGCTAATAAGCGGGGGTAAGTATTAGGGGGTGTAGAAGACATGGCAGAGCACCTTTTTAGAATGTAAGATCAGAGAAATGGGGAGTTTGGGGTTTAACTCTTTAGCCGCCTCTTCAAAGATAGCGCGTTTTTGCGTGCCAGAAATCAGTAACCAAAGCTCTTGGCAACTCTCTAGGGCGTGCAAACTCAAACTAATGCGCGCGTGGGGTGCATTTTGCGGGGTGGTGAGCACGAGGGGGTCTGTTGTGCTAATGGCGTGCTCAAACTCGGGCGCATCGGGGAAAAGCGAGGCGGTGTGCCCATCTAAGCCCATGCCCAGCACCGCCAAATGGGGTTGTTTGTAGTGATCTAGGGCTTGTTGCAAAACCACCTCATAGGGGAGGCTAGCCTGCGTGAAAAAGGGCATGAAGGGGACATCAATCCCCCATTTAAAAGAAACTGGATCGATCAAATGCTCTTGGATCAAGCGCGCGTTGCTGTCCTCATGGTGGAAGGGGACAATGCGATCATCAACTAAGCTTAATGTATAGCGATTCCACACATGCAACCCGGCTAAAACCTCCAAAAACGGAATCGGGCTCTTGCCCCCTGAAAAGGCTAGATGGACCTTAGAGGGGTTGGCTTGCTCTAAGCCCTCTAAGAATTGGCAAGCTTGAGCCCTAAAACCCTCCAAAGATGACCCTAGATCAAAAAAATCAAACATGGTCATCCTTTAGCGTGTGCCAGCTACGCCCCTCAGATTCTAAAAGCTCAAAAGCCACTTGAGGGCCAAAGCTCCCAGCTGGGTAGGTGAATAAGGGCACTTGGTTTTGCTCCCATGCCTTTAAGATGGGATCAACCCACGCCCAAGCCGCCTCTAACTCATCTTGGTGGCTAAAGAGGGCTGGATTGCCCCGCACCGCCTCCAAAATGAGTTTTTCATAAGCATCCATACCTTGATTTAAGCGGGTTTGTAAGGGGGGCACGCCCTTTAAGTTTAGCTCTAGGGTGTATTGGGGCTGTAAGTTTAAGATCAACGCCCCACCCCCTTTGAAAACCAACACAATTTGCACTAAGGAAGTGCCCATGCGTTTGCCGGTCCGCAAATAAAAAGGCACGCCCGCCCACATAGGCGATTGCACTTCTAGTTTTAGGGCAACAAAGGTTTCTGTTTGGCTCTGAGTGGGGATATTGGGCTCTTGGGTGTAAGCTTTGAGCGTGCCATTAGAGGCGTATTGGGCGCGCACAACTTGTTTAACAAGGGCTTGGAAATCTAGGGGCTTGAGGCTTTTAAGCACGCTTAGTTTAGCATCTCTAAGTGCTTGGGCACTAGGGTTTTTAAGGGTGGGCATGGCTATGAGGCTCAACATTTGGAGCATGTGGTTTTGGAGCATGTCGCGTAAAGCCCCCGTGGGGTCATAAAAGCCCCCCCGATTTTCTACCCCCAAAGTCTCTAACACGCTAATTTGGACATGATCAACATGGTCTTTGTTCCACAGAGCACTAAGAATTGGGTTTTTAGCCCTAAGTTCTAAGAGATTTTGCACGCTCTGCTTGCCCAAATAGTGATCGATGCGATAAATTTGATCCTCTTGGTAATATTGGGAGATTTGGGCATAAATGTCCTTACAAGATTGCAAATCCGCCCCCAAAGGCTTTTCTAGCACAATCTTAACCCCGGGAGCATTCAAGCTCACTTGTGCCAAGTGTGCGCATGCCAGCGCAAAAAACTCTGGAGCGATGGAAAAGTAGATTAAGGTATTGGGGTGGTTGTGTTGGAGTTGTTTAAAATCATCGGCTTGGGTGAGATTGATGGAAAGATAGTGGATATTTTGACAAAAGAGTCCCCAGCTTTGTGGGTCTAGGTTGGGGATATATTCTTGGGCTTTTTTGGTTAAATTGTCTTGGAAGGTTTCATTATCTAGCTTGCTCCTAGCCACCGCACTAATAATCGGGGCTAACAACTTGCTTTGATAAGCTAGATAAAGGGCGGGGAAAATCTTACGCATGGCTAGATCGCCTGTTGCGCCTAGTAAAATGATGTGGCATTCTAACATGCGACTCCTTAGCACTATGGTTTTATAATGAAAAAGATAGCATAATTATAGCTGTAATTCGATCATTATAAGGATAACCATGCCTAAAAAAACCCTAGAGGATATTACAAAAAGTATCATTGAAAGGAGTAAGCCTGCACGGGAGGCGTATTTGGAACGCATCGCCCAATATAGCGGCAAAATCGCCCGTAAAGATTTGGGCTGTGCCAATCTTGCCCACACTTATGCCAGTCTGCCCGAGCATTTAAAAGATACCATTAAAGACACCAACAAGCCTAATTTTGCCATCATCTCCGCTTACAATGACATGCTCTCTGCCCACCAGCCCTTTAAGACCTACCCAGATATTCTCAAAGAAACTTTATCCAAACATGGGGCGATCGCCCAGTTTGCCGGGGGGGTGCCTGCCATGTGTGATGGGATCACACAAGGTTATGCGGGCATGGAATTAAGCCTATTTTCGCGTGATGTGATTGCGATGGGCACGGCGGTTGCGCTCTCGCATAATGTCTTTGATGGGGCGTTTTATTTGGGCGTGTGCGATAAAATCGTGCCCGGGTTGTTGATGGGTGCGTTGAGTTTTGGGCATCTGCCCGCTATTTTTGTCCCCTCAGGCCCAATGACTAGCGGAATCTCCAATGCCCAAAAGTCCAAGACCCGCGAACTTTTTGCGCAAGGCAAAATCTCCCGCCAAGATTTGCTAGAAAGTGAGATGCAATCTTACCATTCTGTGGGGACTTGCACCTTTTATGGAACGGCCAATTCTAACCAAATGATGGTCGAACTGATGGGTCTGCACCTGCCCAACTCCGCCTTTATTAACCCCAACACGCCCTTAAGAGAGGCTTTGATCCAACAAGCCGCAACCCACATGGCACAACACACCCCCAAGCCCATTGGGCAGATGATTGGTGCCAAAAATATTGTCAATGCGATGGTGGGCTTGATGGCAACGGGGGGATCGACCAACCACACGATCCACTTAATTGCCATCGCCAAAATGGCGGGCATTATCCTCAACTGGGATGATTTTGATGCGATCTCGAGTGCCACCCCACTTTTAAGCAAGATTTACCCCAATGGAAAAGCCGATGTCAATCAATTTGAAGCGGCTGGGGGGCTAGCCTTTGTGGTGCGTGAATTGCTTGAGGCGGGGCTGTTGCATGAGGATTGTGAAACAATTATGGGGGTGGGTCTAAAACCCTACACCCAAAGCCCCTTTTTAATTGGGGGCAAACTCACCTACCAAGAGGGCACAAAGCAGAGCCTCAACACAGAGATCGTGCGGGGTGTTAAAGAACCCTTTAGCCCCGATGGGGGCTTGAAAGTTTTAAAGGGCAATATTGGGCGTGCGGTGATCAAAATCTCTGCCATTAGCCCTGAGCATTACAAAATCCAAGCCCCCGCTTTGGTTTTTAAATCCCAACAAGATTTGATCGATCGCTTCAACAACCAAGAATTGCAACGCGATTTTATTGCGGTGTTGCCCTATCAGGGCCCTAGAGCCAATGGCATGCCCGAGTTACACAAACTCACACCCATTTTAGGCACGCTCCAAGATCAAGGCTTTAAGGTGGCTTTGATCACCGATGGGCGTATGAGCGGGGCATCTGGGAAAGTCCCAGCCGCTATCCATGTGAGCCCTGAAGCCCTTTTAGGGGGGCATATCGCCCAGATTCAAGAGGGCGATCTGTTGCTTTTAGATGCCAAAGAAGGTATCTTAGAGGTGCTTGAGCCCAAAGAGTGGCAAAATAGAGAGGGTGAGCCCTTTGAGCGTGCTAGCGTGGGGAGCGGGCGCGAGCTTTTTGCCGGTTTTAGGAATTTAGCCACCAGTGCAGAAACTGGGGCAACCAGTTTTGGAAATTAAGGAGAAACCATGAATAGCCACCAAGTTTTAAGCACAAGCCCCATTGTCCCGGTGATGGTCATCGAACATGCCAAAGATGCCGTGCCCCTAGCGCGCGCCCTAGTGGCTGGGGGGATTAAGATTTTAGAGATCACCTTACGCACTAAGCAAGCTTTAGAATCGATTCGCTTGATCGCCAAAGAAGTCCCGGAAGCCTTAGTGGGAGCGGGCACGATTTTAAATGCCAAGCAACTAGAGGAGACACAAAAGGTGGGGGCGCGTTTTGCCATTAGCCCGGGTTTAACCCCCCTCTTAGCCAAAGAAGCCAAACAATTTGAACTGCCCTTGATTCCAGGTGTAGCCGGGGCTAGCGAGCTGATGTTGGCTTTAGAATATGGTTTTACGCATTTAAAATTTTTCCCCGCCCAAGCTGCTGGTGGGGTGGGGATGCTAAAGTCTCTGAGCGGGCCTTTTGAGGGGGTGTATTTTTGCCCCACTGGGGGCATTAGCCTAGAGAACATGCACAGCTACCTAGCCCTTAAAAATGTGCTCTGCGTAGGTGGATCGTGGCTAGCCCCTAAGGATTTAGTCGCCAATGGCAAATGGGAAAATATTACTCAGATTGCACAAGAGAGTTTAGGAATGCTACAAAAAAACACATAGTAAGCAGAGTTTTGGGTATTTTTGAAAGAGACTAGAGGGCACTTAACCCATAATGTGCCAAACTAGGGAAAACAAATGAAGGAGTTTTGATGTCCGATCTGTCTTTTTCACGCCAAGCAATCCAATCGTTTAAACATTTTGTTTCTTTTCGTAACAAGGTGGCGTTATGGCTTTCCGTTGTTGTGCTCGTTTCTTATTATAGTTTCGTGTTGAGTATCGGGCTCTTCCCCGAGGTCTTGGGATATCGCTTAGGTCCTAGTGCCATCACGCTAGGCATCCTCATAGGCATTTTTTTAATCATGCTCTGCATTGCGCTCACCGGGGTTTATACCTTCATCGCCAACACGCATTTTGACAAGCAACAAGAGATGATTCTGCGTGATTTGGAGCAAAGCGGTGCGTTAGAGGAGTGCAAACATGGCAAAGTTTAAACTCTATCCCATTTTGTGGTTGACTGGTATGCAAGTGGCACTGGGGGCGGGGTTTGAGAGCACAGGGGGTGCTAAGAGTGCGTTTAACCCCACTGCTGTGGGCATGTTCTTAGTTTTTGTGCTCAGCACGCTTTGCATCACCTACTATTCTAGCAAGAAAAGCCAAAGTGCTAGCGGGTTTTACACCGCTGGGGGCAATATCACCGGCTTGCAAAATGGAATCGCCATTGCCGGGGATTACATGAGTGCGGCAAGCTTTTTGGGCATCACTGCCCTCGTTTTCACCAATGGCTTTGATGGCCTCATCTATTCCGTGGGCTTTTTGGTGGGCTGGCCTATCATCTTGTTTTTAATTGCCGAAAAGTTCCGCAATTTGGGCAAATTCACCTTTGCAGACATCACGGCTTACCGCTTGGATGCCAAACCTATCCGTGTGATCTCAGCGATCTCGGCTCTGAGCGTGGTGGTCTTTTATTTGATCGCCCAAATGGTGGGTGCGGGGCAGTTGATCCAACTGCTCTTTGGTCTGCCCTACTGGCTGGCGGTGGTGCTGGTGGGCGTGCTGATGATTTGTTATGTCGCCTTTGGGGGCATGCACGCCACAACATGGGTGCAAATCATCAAGGCGATTTTGCTCTTATTGGGGGCTTCGTTCATGGCGGTGATGATCTTATACTTGACCAAATTTGACTTAAGCCACTATTTTGGGCAAGCCATCAAACACCACCCTAAAGGGGAGGCGATCATGTCCCCGGGCACTTTTTTACCCAACCCCATCGCCGCCATCTCTCTAGGTCTGGCCTTGATGTTTGGCACGGCAGGTTTGCCCCATATTCTTATGCGTTTTTTCACGGTCAAAGATGCTAAAGAGGCGCGCAAATCGGTTTTTTATGCCACCGGTTTCATTGGGTATTTTTACATCCTCACCTTCATTATCGGGTTTGGGGCGATTGCCTTGCTCTACGCCCAAAGCGAATTTGTCAATCCTGATGGCACTTACAATGGGCTTAAAAACATGGTGGCGATCAATTTAGCCGGCGTGGTGGGGGGCGATGTTTTCTTGGGCTTCATCTCAGCGGTTGCCTTTGCCACTATTTTAGCGGTGGTCTCAGGGCTAGCCATCTCAGGAGCGGGCGCAATTAGCCATGATCTCTTTGTCAATGTCTATAAAAATGGCTTATGCGATCCCAAACTAGAGATGAAGGTAACTAAAGGTGCGACTTTATTTTTAGGGTTGCTAGCCATTGTCTTGGGGTTGGTGTTTGAAAACCAAAATGTCGCCTTCATGGTGGGGCTGGCCTTTGGGATTGCCGCTAGCGTGAATTTCCCCATCTTGCTTTTGAGCATTTATTGGAAGGATCTCACAACTAGGGGCGCATTTTGGGGCGGGTTAATTGGCTGGCTAGTGGTGATCACGATGGTTTTACTCAGCCCCAGCATTTGGGTGAAGAGTTTTGGGCATGCCCAAGCCATTTTCCCCTACGATCACCCCGCCCTTTTTTCCATGCCCTTAACCTTTATTCTCATCATTTTGATTTCTAAGATGGACAAGAGTCCCAGAGCCCAAGTCGATCGGGCAGGCTTTAAGGCACAAGATTTCCGCGCCCAAAGTGGCGTGGGGAGCGCACAAGCCTTAGCACACTAGGGGGGCTTGGGGGGAACAACGCCCTTACCCCATAGTCTTTTAGCAAGCATGCCTTTTTAATCCCGCTTGTGGGGGCACTTGTTGCTCCATTCGAATAAAACAATGCCATAGTGGGTGGGTTGTAAGGTTTTGCCCATAGGAGTGCTCGTTGTTTCCCAGCCGATCCAATGCCTAAAATTTGTTCAAAGTGGCTAGAAAATTTAAAAAACCTAAAGGGACAGGGCGTGGTTGTTTTTCGCTTGCATCGGCGATCACAAGCACATCACGG
>NZ_FZLB01000066.1:0-4008 GCF_900196775.1 Helicobacter bizzozeronii | reverse complement strand
ACCCAAACCCAAACCCAAACCCACACCCCCCCCACCCAAGCCAGAGACAACCCAAGCTCCCAATCATCAGGTGATTGTGATCAATTCCAGCCGTTTTTTAATGGGCTATGGTGTGGCAGACATCAAGAGCACGGCTAATGATGATCTGGATGATAAAGAGGATGCCTATTTTAATGCCAGACGCATGCTCACTTTTTCAATTTACAAAAAGTTTAGCCAAGTTTTGGACAAATACCACCTCAAATCCGACAATCTTAAAAATATCCTGCTCTTTAGCATCGATAAAGCCATTGACAGCATGGACATTTACAAAGAGAAAAAATATGTTGTGTTGCCCCATTACCGCAAGGTCTTGGCGTTATTTTTGGTCGATAGCAGTGTTTTAGAACGCATCCGCCAAACCGTGCGCGCGCAATACAATTTCACCAACGAACAACGCAATGTGATCGATCGCTTGATCTTCACCATGCAAAATGAGGACACACTCCACTGATTTCATTCACATGTTTGGCACATGTTGGCACATTTTCATTCACATGTGAATGAAAATGTGAATGAAACGAATCCAAATAGGTCTTTTTACACCCAAATAACCCATGTTGGCACATGCACATGTGCCAATGCGTGGTTGAAAAAGCCTTTTTATTCACATGCCCTAAGCCCCAGCCCAACGCCCTTAAAGACCTCTCATTCACATATTCACATGCCCTACTACTATTGCTAAAATTTAAATATACATGCCAAAAAACCCATAGACCCCAAGACAAAAGCAAACATGAGGGTTATTATCCGCTAAAAATCAAAATGGGTTTTGGTAATCCCACCCCACACACTCCCGACCAAGTTATGGGGGCTGAGTATGGAATTTGGGCTTAGAAGGAGATTAACAAGGGGTTTTGGTTAAAAATTCCAAACATAATTGGCATAAAGAACCAAACTTCTTTGGAAGGTAACACCAGAAACCCCGCTTGGGGTTACAGAGCGGAAGTAGTAGTTACGCACAATGGGGATTTTTAAGCCAAATTCAAAGCCCTGGTGCTTGGTTACATTAGCCCGCACCCCAAAACGCAAGGGGATTTGGAAATAACTAAAATTGACGCTCACTCCGGGGTATTTGGTGAGACTCTTAACTAGGCTAGCCCCGCTATTGCTCCAAGAGCTCCCCGCAAAGGCGATCCCCATAAAAAACCCGGTTTGAATCTCGCGTGTGTTGATAAAATTAAAGAGATAATCTGCACCCACGCCATAAACATTGTTATTGTAGCGCGCACCATTAAAAGTTGGGTTATCATAGCCATAATCATAAAAAGCATAGACTCGAAACCCGTTGCGTTTTTCTCTCTTACCTAAAAAAAACTTATACCCCCCCTCCATGCTAAAACCATACATGTTACTCTGTCCGCTGGTATAGGGCAAGTTAAACCCAAGCGATCCGGTGATCGTGGTTTTCACTAAAGCATACTGCAAGCCCGCAGACACATAAAAAGCCTTTTTCTCAGCTAAAGCCACACTCCCAACCAATAACAGCCCACAGCAAACTAATTTTTTCAACACTCTTCCTTAAAAATCAAAATTGCCTTGCCTGCCTTTGTTCATGCTCGCATGCACGCTTTGCACGAAATTTTGGCGATCCGCGCACTCCAAGACCAACTCGCATGGCAAGCACGAGCCTAAACCCTTGCGTTCTTGACAAGCTTTAATTTTGGCACACCAGTTATCTAATTCTGCCTCAAAATCGCGTTCCACCTAAAAATCCCCCAATGCTTCCATTTCCACTTTAGAGCCCAAAAAGCATGCACTCTTGGCATGCAAGCTCTCTAATGGCTGATCTAAAAGCCTTTGCCCTCCCTTAAGCAAGGCTAGCCCCCCGGCTTGCTCGATCACAAACGCCAAAGGATAGACCTCAAAGAGTTGGCGTAACTTGCCCTGGGGCGCATCCTTAGTGGCTGGGTAGCAAAATAACCCCCCTTGTTTGCTTAACAAGTGGTGCACATCAGCGACCATGCTCCCGCTATAACGCAAGCGGTAGCCTTGCTTAAAAAAACGATCCAAAAAAGCACGATACTGCGGGCTAAAATGCTCCCAACTCCCCCCGGGGGCGATGTTTTTACCCTTATCTTTCAAGCTCAAATGACCTTTAAATACCCAAGTTTGGCTTTCCTCGTGGTAAAGATAATGCCCCACCTCTTTAGTTGTAGCCACCACTAATTCTAATTTAGCCCCATAGAGGATATAAGCCCCCATTTGTAAGGTGTGTGCGATTTGTTTGTTAGCAAAGCCTGCGGGCGTGTGCGCATAGATGGCAAAAATACTCCCCACCAAAAAATTAGCCCCCACCACGCTAGAACCATCTAGGGGATCAAAGGCGACTAAGTAGCCTTGTGTATCGGGCTTATAGCGTGCCTCGCTCTGCTCCTCACTCATCACGCCCCCCACACATGCCAGACCCAAAAAATGATCGCTAATGAGGTTATCCACCAACACATCTAAATCAAGTTGCAGATCGGCTGTGGGGTTTTGTTGCTGGGTGTAGTGGGGGTCGGTTTGCTTGATGAGGCGATAAACTTTAGGGGCTAGCTCTTGGAGGGCTTTTAATAACTGCTCTTTTGTGGTTGTGTCCATGTCAAGCCTTAAAATCTGAATTTAGTAGTATAATTCTAGCATGGAATGTGTGGATTTGAATAGCGACATCGGCGAGGGCTTTGGAGTCTATAAAATGGGCGATGATGGGGCGGTTTTAGAATGCGTGAGCAGTGCCAATGTCGCTTGTGGCTGGCATGCCGGCGATGCGTTGATTATGGAGGGCATGGCTCAAAGAGCACGGGATTTAGGCGTGGGTTTGGGCGCGCATGTGGGCTATCCAGACTTGCTAGGCTTTGGGCGGCGTAAAATGGAGATTAGCCCTAGGGAAGCTAGGTGTTACACCCTCTATCAAATCGGTGCGCTAGAGGCTTTTGCTAAAAGTTATGGGTTTGCCCTCCAACATGTCAAATTGCATGGGAGTTTTTACAACCAAGCCTCTAGCGATCCCAACCTAGCCCGTGCGATCCTAGAGGGCATATCTGCTTATAACCCCAAACTCATCGTGCTCACCTTGAGTCAAAGTTTGATGGCTATAGAGGGGCAAAAAATGGGGCTAAAAGTGGCTGAAGAAGCCTTTATTGATCGGCATTACCTAGCCAGCGGGCAATTAGTGCCCAGATCCCACCCCCAAGCGCTGATCAGCGATGTAAATTACGCTCTAGAGCGTGCTTTAAAAATGATCACCGAGTGCAAGGTGCGCACTTTGGAGGGCACAGAGATAGAGATAAAAGCGCATTCTTTATGCGTGCATGGGGATAACCCCAAAGCCTTAGAATTTGCCAAACAAATACGCACCGGTTTAGAAAAACATGGCATAACCATCCGCCCCCTAAGATCGATCTTAGGACTTTCCCATTAAAACGCGGTCATTCTTATGGGGTGTGGCTTTTTTTAGCGCAACGGCTGCCATTGGTCCGGGCTTTTTGACCCAAAGCGCGCAATTCACCCAAGAGTTAAAAAGCTCTTTTGCAGCCGTGATTGTGGTTTCCATCATCGCCTCTTTGATCGCCCAAATCAATGTTTGGCGTGTGTTGGGTATCTCCCAACAAAGAGGGCAGGATGTCGCCAACACCTTACTACCCGGTTTGGGGCATTTTTTGACCTTTGTCATCACACTGGGGGCTTTGGCTTTTAATATTGGGAATGTGGGCGGAGCAGCTTTGGGGTTGCAAGCATTAGTGGGGCTGGATTTAAAAAGTGGGGGGTTGCTTAGTGCCTTGTTGGCGATCTTAATTTTTTTATCCAAGAGTGCGGGGCATTTGATGGATCGCGTGGCACAGATTTTAGGCGTGTTGATGATCATCTTGATTGCCTTTGTTGCCTTTTTCACCCACCCACCCATCGCCTAAGTGGCTAAAGTAAGCTTTTTGCCTAGCCATTTTTCAATGGCAGCCACCATTACGCTTATTGGGGGGAGTGTGGGGG
>NZ_FZLB01000089.1:0-4854 GCF_900196775.1 Helicobacter bizzozeronii | reverse complement strand
ATTTTACTTTGTCTAACAAATGTCTGACAAATGTCAGACATTTTTATAGGGATTAAGTCCCTAAAATAGGCACTTTAAAGGATTTTGTATATACAAAAATCGCCCCTCAAAGAGTGATTTTTTAGGGCATTTTGCAGAGTGAGATGATAAGCGTTCTTGTTTTATTTGCACGTATTTGTGTATGTTCGATGGACGAAGCTTTGGAATTGTGCTTCATTTGGCTAGATACAGAGCAGAGGATAGTGGTTAGAATGTCTATTAGTCACTTTTATACAATACAGTAATTATGTTGTATTTTGTCATATTGTGTTAAGCATTTTGATAAATACGACAGCGTGGATTTAATCTAAAAGAAAAACTTACCGATTTCAGTAGGCTTTTATAAGCAATATGTTACAACCTATCCGCAATTCGTAGGGCGGACTCTCGCCGGTCAATTACTTACTTTGTGAGTGATTGGCATATTCTGATAAATCTTTACTAAAAGCCATCAATAGGTCGTTTAAGAATCTTTCTATTTTGTTAGGGTATATCCCTACGGAAATGTTGAATATCTTGGTTGTCAGTCTCGGATAGATTTTACCATCTTCTCCTATTCTTGTTTTTGTGATATTTTCCCAATGGTAACAGCGGTTGCGTAGATTGTGGAATAAATTTAGAGCAATGACGGCTTTTATTGTAGTTGCTCAAGTGGCTTTTTTGTCTTTGATAAAAATTCTCTCTTGTCTATAACTTGGATCGTAGTGTTTAAACTGAATTTTGTCTGCATTAAAAATGCGTGTTTTGTAGAATTAGTAGGTCAAGCTCACGCTTGGCTATCATAAAGATTTTATCCTTGGGGGCAAAAGCCCCCCAAACCCCCAAGAGAGGCTTTTAAGTGAGAGTTTGTTATTTTTGGCTGGGGATTCAAAGGGTTTTGGATGAGATTAGAGTCTGTGAAGAAGGGGATAGTGTTGGCTTGACAGAAACTAGCAAACTGAGGTAGGTTTTAGCTATTTATATTTTTTCTTTGCTACAACAAGTGCGCAAGCCTGCTGTATTTTATCAGTATAGGTTGATGCCCATAGGTTATAGGGGACTTAGCAAATGTTTTTGCAACGCCACACAGATTGCATTATCAGATTTGAAAGTTTAGACTTTATCATACAGATTTGAATATACATAGGGGGTATTCTCTACATTTAAAAAGCGTTGGGTTTTCAAGTAGCTTTTTAGGTTTTGATAAAGATTAGTCAGAGGCTTTTTAAGGGCGTTGAGATAGGTTTGTTGGAACAAAGAGTCTAGGAGCGCGCCTAGCAAGGCACACACTAGGTCTTTGTGCAATGGCAAATAATTTTAAGGGTTTTTAGGCGTTTCTAGTTGATCCACATCAAAGACCTGATCGATGCAAAGCTTCCAATCTTGAATATCGCTCAGAGATGGGAACAACTGGTAGCTCAGGGCTTGTTTTAAAGAAGTGTCGAGTTTGGAATCGTGGGGGCGTATGTTTGCAATTTATGCAGATTGCTCTATAACTCTTAAGCTGAGTGTGTCAGCCATGATTTTAGATTGGGGCACTTGTATAGTTTGCTTGCCTAGGTCCTTGAGTATATTGACTTTGACATACTCCCCATAGCTAAAGCTAGGGGATTTTGGTATCATCAAAGTCCGCCCCTCAGAGGTCTTACGATTGCAAATTCTTATCGCTTAATATACGATATTTTTATTCTATCCATCTTTCTAGTCTTTTGGCTCTAGCATAGCTTGGTAAAAATTTCTCCAAGAGTTATCATAGCTAGCTGGGACAACCTACTAAAATCACCCCATTAAGTCTAGAAAACGCCAAACAAGCCCCTTCCAAGCCTAACATAAATCAGTGCAAAAGAACGCAAACTACAAAGGGGTGCGCTCAAAAGTGCTAAAATCTCATACCTAAAAATAAGCTAATCTGCCCCCACTCTAGCCCATAAAAAAGTGTCAAAAAGGGTGTTATGCCCAGCAAAACCCTAAATAAAACCGATATATGCGCTTGATCCACTTGCTGTAACGCTCCAAACCCAACCTATCATACACAAACAAAATGATACGGAATATCAACACTAACCTCAAGAACAAGAGAAAAGTTTTCAACATGGAACCTTACGATCAAGAACAATACAAAGAACCAGCATGTAAAAGAAAAGGCGCGCTGCAAAAGTAACAAAGGGCATGAGCACCAATTCCAAGCAAAATAATGTCGTCTTTTTCATTTTATGCTCCTAACAACGAAACGATGTAGTTTGAAAGGATGCTCCATAATGAGCAAGCCCAACACATGCTAAATTATATGGCAATACCCGCTGGTTTCTACAAATCTAAACCCCACAATATGGCTTTGGGGCTTAAGGGCTTGGTTGGTGTTGCTTGGGGAGTGTGCATGCGAGCAAAGAGGCAGATCAATATTACTTAATCTCAGAAAAACCCCTTAATCAAGACAATTTTAAGCCCACAAAAGGCACGCCTCAGAGTGCGCTCTGCAGTGCCACACAAAAAGGGTTGTTAGATTGGAATTTTTGGATTTTGCCTTGTGGGTTGCGGGCTAAACACGGGGTGTTATTTACACTGACAAGGGGGATAATTTTTAAATAGTTCTCTAGGGCTTGGGGTGCGTAAGTGCGTTTAGCAAAGATGTCTAAACAAGCCTGTTTGAATTTTTGGCGTAAATAGACGGGCTTGAAGCAAAGTTGGGGGTGTTTTTGCAAAGTCGCTACATCTAGTTGCGGGCTAGAGAGGGGATCATCAAAGGTGTAGTAATAGCTCTCATAGAGAAACTCAGCGAGCCTCACACCATATTGGGCATAATAGAGGGCGTAGCGTTTTTGGTAGTCCTTTGCATCAACAATTACATCAGTAACGCCATCTTCGCCAATGCCTAGCTTTTTTGCCGCATAAATATCCGCATAATACCACTCTTGACTCTCGCCCAAGAGGGCTTGACCTCCCCCAATTAAGCGGTAAGCCAATTCCACGATTTTAAAATCCTCAAAAAAGGCTTGAACAGGCAATACAGGCTTGGGGCTGATCTGCTGGTTGTCGATAAAATATTGCACCATTTTATCCCAGTTTGCAGACTTAATAGGGAGTGCGCTTAGGGTCTTAACATAGACATTTAAATCCAAACCTTGCTTGTGTGCCTCAATCAAAGGAGCATAGATAAAATCCAGCACTTTTAAGTAGTCATTTATGACTTGAGATAAGGGGGGAGTTTTATATGTCGTGTAACCCCTAATCAAGGCAACAAGATGGAGCATTTCGAAGTTTTTAAGCTCGCTTACAAAATGTGCCTCTTGCTTGTTACGGGGCTTGAACTCCTGCAAGAGGGGGACTTGATTTAAAAAATCCTCTCCAAGTTTTTTCACAACGGGCAAAGAATCGATCACAGCGTCATTCCGAGCAATGTCCTCTTGGGGTGCATTGGCTTCAGCAGTTGCCATCGTGCTTTCTAGTTTTTGGGCAATATCTAGTAAAACGGGCGGGGTGGTTGCCCCCAAAGTCCCTAACAAGAGGGCAATAACAAGAAAACGCATTAAAACTCCTTTAAGTTAGTTTGCAGGGCTTGGCAAAAAGCGTCTTTGGTGTGGAAAAAGAGGGGTTGTTGGTTGGCATCTAAAGCCACGCAGGGTTTATTGTCCATAATGAGAATCCCTAATAACTCCAGCTGCGCTTTAAATTCAGGATGGGGCTGGCTTAAGAGAGTTTGGCATGCTTGCTTGAGTGCTGGGTTTAAATAGTTGGGGTTGAGGCAAATTGTGGGGCGTTTGTGCAGGATTTGGGGTGTGATGTCTTGTAAATCCACATAGGCATCAATGTCCTTGATCACCTGCAACACACGCACCATATAGAGGTTAGGGATGTCTTTAAGCACAGAGAGTTGGGGTTTAGCCATGAGGTTTGTATTAAAGAGTCCTCTCTCTTGCATGTTGCCGGCATCTTGATTTAACATGGAGGCGACCAACACCTTAAAGCGAGCATTAGAGGCACTCAAAAAATCCTCATAAGATTGATAAAGATAACCCACATCACCAACCAAATCTTTAGAAATGCCCTCGGGATTAAAAGAGGCATAATATTCCATGCTAGAGCCATAATTTCCTAACACATGGTAGGCATCTAAAGGGCGTTGAGAGGCTAGGCTTTCTTCAAGATAGCGCAAATAGGCATCTATTTCTAAACCCCCTCTTTTTGCCTCAAAAAAGGGTTTGTAGAAAAAGTTGAGAAACCCTAAGAAGTTTTTAGCAATCTGAGAGGGTGGGTCATCATTTAATAGACTAATCAAATGCATGGCTTCAAATGTTTTGGTATGTTCTAAAAAATCTTGCTCATATGCATTAATAGGGTTAAAAGTCTCAAACAAGGGCACTTGATCCATGCCCGCACGCGCTAGTTTCCATATTTTGTCTTGATCCCAATTAATCTGCAACGCGCTTAAGTAGGCGGCATCGGGTATATATTCTTTGTTTTGGAAGGCAGGGATTTTTAGCACTTTTTGCGAGGCTGTTTGTATGATCTGCTGTAGGGTTGTGAGTAGTTGGATAAAAGAGGGGGTGGGGTTGCTTAGGGATTCTTTGGGGTTGTCTATTTGGACAACGATGGTCGGTGTATTTTCTTTGCCCTGCAGATTTAAGAGCAAGAGAGTTAGGAGGAGTAGGCGGATCATTTAAATTCCTTTGTTAGGTTGGTTTGCAAGGCTAGACATAGGGCATTGCTGGATTTAAATAACTGGAGTTTGTCGCCGGCGTTGAGATACACACAGGGGGCGTTGTCAATGGAGATGAGGCGCAAGGAGTTTAGGTATTTTTGTAAGGGTTTGGGGTTGTAGCTGTGTTGTTGGAAGAT
>NZ_FZLB01000050.1:0-8122 GCF_900196775.1 Helicobacter bizzozeronii | reverse complement strand
CACCCCCCCCCTAAAATCCCCGCACTGAAAGAATTAAACCAAGCCTTCAAAGATATTCAAGACCAAGAAGGTTACGATGCTATCTTACAAGATTTTATCCGCTATTACCAAGTTTTACCCAAGGGCACCAAAGAGGGCGATTGGCTGGAGTTTGTGGGGAAATTAGCCGAATCGGAGTTTTTGGATCTAGATTCGAGCATCAAATTCGGGCAGGACTTAGAAGATGTGAATCCCAAACTCCAAAAAGCCATCGCCAACACCATTGGGCTAGCCCTCAAATACAAGAAGAAAGACTAAAGGAATGATTTGGACTACTTAGAGATCAAAGGACAAGAGCCTTTAAAAGGGAGCGTGCCTATCTCGGGGGCTAAAAATGCCGCTTTGCCCATTTTGGCCAGCACACTTTTAGAACAAGAGAGCGTGGCGATCAGCGGTTTGCCCGCTGTGGCTGATGTGCGCGCCTTGGTTGAGCTTTTAGAACATTTGGGGGTGCAAACCCAATGGCACACACCTAACAGCCTTGAAATCCGCACCACGAGTTTAAATTGCAGCACAGAGCGTTGCACCGCCCCTTATGACATTGTGCGTAAAATGCGCGCCTCCATTTTGGTGCTAGGACCGCTATTAGCACGCTTTGGCTCGTGTGCGGTGAGTTTGCCAGGGGGGTGTGCCATTGGGGCTAGACCCGTGGATTTGCACCTAAAAGCCTTAGAAAAAATGGGGGCGCATATCCACATCGAAAAGGGTTATATCATCGCCAAAGCCAAGCACGGACTCAAGGGCTGTGATATTATTTTAGATAAAATCACCGTTACGGGCACGGAGAATATCCTCATGGCAGCTAGCTTGGCAAAGGGGGAAACCAAGATCATCAATGCGGCTAAAGAACCCGAAGTGGTGCAGTTATGCCACTTTTTGCAAAGTGCTGGGGTGGAGATTAGCGGGGTGGGCAGTTCTGAGCTGAGTATCCAAGGCACGCAAGGGCAAGCCCTGCACTTTAAACCCATCCACATCATTCCCGATCGCATCGAATGCGGGACTTATTTATGCGCTGCTGCCATCACCAATTCTACGCTCTCTTTGAGCAACACCAACGCCCACCACTTGGAGGCCATTTTAAGCAAGTTAAACGAAATTGGCTTTAAAATCGACATTGTAGAAGACACGCTCACCATCCACAAAGCGCGCACCCGCAAGGGCTTTGAGATCATCACCACCGAATACCCGGGTTTCCCTACTGATTTGCAAGCCCAATTCATGGCATTAGCGACCCAGTGTGAGGGGAATAGCCTCATTGAAGAGCGTTTGTTTGAAAACCGGTTTATGCATGTGAGCGAATTGCAACGCATGGGGGCTGATATTAGCTTAAAAGGGGCACTGGCCAAGATCAATGGGGGTTGTGTCCTAATGGGGGCGGATGTGATGGCAACCGATTTAAGGGCTTCCTCAGCCCTCATTTTAGCTGCTTTGGTGGCTAAGGGCAAAAGTCGGGTGCACCGCATTTACCATTTGGATCGCGGGTATGAGAGTTTGGAGCTCAAGATGAACGCCTTGGGGGCCAAAATCAAACGCTTAAAAGAGAAATGAGATTTAAGGAGTTTGTATGTGGAGAACATGGCTTGTGTGGGTATTTTTAGCCGGATCGTTGGTGGCCAAGCCCGCCATTTATCTTTTAGCAACAGGGGGCACAATTGCTGGGAGTTCTAAGAGTGCCTTAAGCGGTGCTTATAAACCTGGGCAGTTGGGCGTGGAGGCTCTCATAGAGGCGATTCCTCAGCTTAAAAACCAAGTCCATTTAAAGGGCGAGCAGGTGAGCAATATTGGATCGCAAGAGATGGATAACGCCACTTGGCTTAAGCTGGCGCGCCGTGTGAGTGCTTTGCTCAAACGATCCGATGTGGATGGGGTGGTGGTAACCCATGGCACGGACACCCTAGAGGAGAGCGCGTATTTTTTGGATTTGGTGATCAAAAGCAACAAGCCCATTGTGCTGGTGGGGGCGATGCGCAATGCCAGCTCTCTAAGTGCGGATGGCCCTCTTAATTTATACAATGCCATCCATGTTGCTATGAGCCCCCAAGCTAGGGGTAAGGGCGTTTTGGTGGTGATGGATGATGCCATCCATGCCGCCAGAGAGGTGAGCAAAATGAACACCACTAGCACCGATGCCTTCCAATCGCCCAATACGGGCAAAATCGGGATGGTGCTCTATGGGCAGGTGCATTTTTACATGCAGTCTTTACGCCGCCACACCCTACAAAGTGCCTTTGACATCGACAAAATTAAAAGCTTGCCACGCGTGGATATTCTCTATGCCCACCCCAATGATTACCCCGATTTGGTGCAGGATTTGATCCAACATGGCAGCAAGGGGATCATCTACGCCGGCATGGGCAATGGCAATCTCTACCCCTCCGTGCTCAAAGCCTTGAGCCTAGCGGTGCAAAAGGGGGTTGTTGTGGTGCGCTCTAGCCGTGTGCCTAGCGGGATGATCAGTGTGCCGGGTGAAGTTGATGATGCTAAATACGGCTTTTTAAGCGGGGATGATCTCAATGCCCCCAAAGCCCGGGTCTTGCTCATGCTGGCCTTGAGCCAAACCCACGATCCTAAGAAAATTCAAGAATATTTTTTCACGCATTAGGGCGTTTGAACACTTCTTTTAAAATGTAGAAAGTCCCCACAAGCAAGGCTAACCCCACCATAAAGCCCACAGCCTTAGAAAACAAGCTAGCCCCCAAGAATGCCACTAAAGCACAAGTAGCGGTGAGTGTGGCATAGGGCAGTTGGGTTAAAAAATGGCTTTGCACGGAGCAACCCGCCCCCGTAGCCGATAAAATCGTGGTATCCGAGATGGGGCTAGCATGATCCCCATAAACTGCCCCTGAGAGAATGGCTGAGATCACCAACACAATATCCCCGCCCACGACACCAACCATGCCCGCCCCAATGGGCAACATGATCGCAAATGCGCCCCAGCTAGTGCCTGTGGTGAAAGCAATAAAACCAGAGATGAGGAATAAAAGCAAGGGGGTTAGCACCACCACGCCTTGGAAGTGTTGGATCAAGTTGGCTAAATAAATCCCGGTTTGCAAATCATCACGAATCATGGGACCTATCGACCAAGCCAAGATAAGCACCCAGATCGCCCCTGCCATGCTTTTAAAGCCCTTGAATCCAAGAGAAAAGAGGGATTTTTTAGGCAAATAGGCATAGGCTAGAGCGGTGGTTAAAAAAAGAGCCAAAAGCCCCCCAAAAAAGAGGGCAAAGGCGGTATTGGTGTGCTTGAAAATCTCTAGCCAGTGGGTGGAGTGGCTGGCACTATAGCCAGTATAAAGAATAAGCCCGGTGATCCCCACAATCAAAGAGAGGATGCTCACAATCAAAATAGAAATGGGCGCACGGGGGCGATCATCTAGAGAGATTTGCAAATCCTGCACGCCCACATTGCGGTATTTTTGCATGGCAGGCAAATTAATTTGCCACACAATAGCCAAGAACACCGCCACCAGCGCAAACCATGCATAATAATTACTCCCCATGCTCTCTAAAAGCAGTGCAAAACTATCTTTAAGCAAGGGCGAGCCCTCATTTTGCATCACCCCCACAATATAAGCCCCCCAGCTAGAGATGGGCACGAGCAAACACACAGGCGCGGAGGTGGAGTCGATAATATAGGCTAGCCTCTCGCGGCTGCTTTGGTGCGAGTCATTAAGCGATTTGCTAATTTGCCCCACAATGAGGGCATTAAAATAGTCATCAATAAAAATCACAATCCCGGCTAAGAGCGCAATGCCCTCTGATTGGCGTGGGCTTTTGACATATTTTTTCGCCCACAGCACAAAGGAATTGATCGCCCCACAAGCGGCAATGATTTGGCTTAAAATCCCCAAGATAATCAAGAACAAAAAGACATAGATACTGCTTGTGTTGATCTGTATCCCATTGGCATCCACCCGGTAAAAAACCGCGCTGATTTTATGGTAGATGTAGATCAAAACTTCGGATAAATGCCCCCCTGTCATGATCAAAGAGCCTAGGACAATCCCGCTTAAAAGCGAGAGGGCGACTCTTTTGGTGAAAATAACCATGACAATGACAAAAACCGGGACAAGCAAGCTTATGAGGGAATGACCCAAGGGAGTCCTTAAGATGAGCTGGCCGGGAGAGAGGGATTCGAACCCCCGGAGGTGTTAGCCTCAACGGTTTTCAAGACCGCCGCTTTCAACCACTCAGCCATCTCCCGTTGTGAAAGTTTAAAAATGGAGGCGACGCCCGGATTTGAACCGGGGAATCAAGGTTTTGCAGACCCATGCCTTACCACTTGGCTACGTCGCCATGGTGCCCAAAGCCGGACTTGAACCGGCACGGTATTGCTACCGAGGGATTTTAAGTCCCTTGTGTCTACCTATTCCACCACCTGGGCTAAAGCCTAGGCTCTTGAGCCTAGACTGATTTTGTTAGGGACTAGCCTAGGCTAGCAAAGATTAGTTTTCTAATCTCCCTGAACGATTGTTGTATATTTACCAAAAAGACCTAAGAAATTAAACGCTTTGCGATCCACCATCTTGATCTTAACGACACCACCATTTCTAGCTGCCTCCCCTACAGAACAATCACCAACGGCAAAAATACTGAGAATACTCACACAGCTAGCATGCCCTTCCTTAGAGTATCGCACATCATTCCCGGAAACTGGAAGCTTTACGCTGGTAACCAAACCTCCCATAGGCAAAGGCGAAGCGCAACCGCTAATCAAAATGCCAACACACACACACACACACACACACTAGCAACCTTAAGTCTGTGTAACATCAAAAACCTTTGTGTTTATTTTAAAAGATGGAGCGGGAAACGGGGATCGAACCCGCGGCCCCGACCTTGGCAAGGTCGTGCTCTACCACTGAGCTATTCCCGCATAAAAACCTTAATTCTAGCAATATTTATCTAATAAGTCAAGTTAAGCGGGTGGCTAAAAGTTGCTGGGTGTAGGGGTGTTTGGGGTGGCTAAAGACTTGATCAAGTGATCCACTCTCCACCACCTGCCCTTTTTGCACCACCAAAACGCTATCGCACATGCTCTCAATCACGGCTAAATCGTGGCTGATAAAAACATAGCTTAGATTGCGCTTTTCTTGCAATTCTAAGAGCAAATCCAACACGATCTTTTGCATGCTCTTATCCAGTGCTGAAGTGGGCTCATCCATCACCACCACTTGGGGGTGGGAGAGAATGGCGCGCGCGATGGCAACTCTTTGGCGTTGCCCCCCGCTTAACTCAAAAGGGTAATAATCTAAAAACTTGGGCTCTAGCCCAACCGCCTCTAAGCTGGCACGCACTTGATCTGGACTTGCCTTAATTTTAGCCCCATAAAAGGCTTCTAGCAAAATCTCTTGCACGCTCCAACGCGGATTTAAAGAGGCAAAGGGGTTTTGAAACACCATCTGCAACGATCGCCTGAAGGGCTTAAAGGCTTTAGGGGTTAAATCTTGCACGCTTTGTTGCAATAAAATTTGTTGCCCTTGTATGGGGGCTAATTTTAACAACCCCATGGCTAAAGAACTCTTGCCACTGCCAGATTCCCCAATCACGCCCAAAGTTTCCTTAGCATGCAAGGCAAAGCCCACACCTTGGATGGCTTGCAAATAGCTATTTTTGCCCCAAAATTTCTTTTTAACATAGCGCACCCCAAAATCCTTGACGCTCATGACTTCTTGGGGCTGGGGCGGGCTGTTTTTCTTGCTCAAGTGGCGGGCTTGTAAAAGCATTTGGGTATAGGGGTGCTTGGGGGCATTAAAGAGTTGGGGTGTGCTGGCTTGCTCGCAAATTTGCCCTTCTTGCAAGACATAGACATGCTGGGCAACATGCCTAATGGCACCCAGATCGTGGCTGATGAGCAAGATTGCCATGTCATTTTGCACGCTCAAACTCACCAGCAAATCCAAGATTTGTTGTTGGATTTGGGCATCTAGGGCGGTGGTGGGTTCATCACAAATTAAGAGTTTGGGGCGGTTGATTAAAGCCATAGCTAGGGCGACTCGCTGGTTTTGCCCCCCGCTGAGTTCATAGGGGTATCTTTTGCACAAGTCCATAGACAGCCCCACCTGTGCCATCACCGCCTCTAATCTTGTTTGCGCCTCTTGCTTGGTGGGTTTGGCATGCAAATACAAAGCCTCTAAGATTTGCTTTTTAATCTTGTGTAGGGGGTTGAGCGCGCTTAGGGGCTCTTGAGCGATATAACTAATTTGCGCACCTCTTAAAGCTTTGATTGCATGGGGTTTGAGGGTGAGTACATTGCTCCCCTCAAAGAGAATTTCCCCCTCAAGGGCGCGCACAAAGGGCACTAATTGCAAGATCAATAAGGCTAGCGAGCTTTTGCCACTCCCACTCTCACCCACCAAACCCACTCTTTGCCCCCTGCCAACCTCTAGGTTAATGCCCCTCAAATAAAAATCCTGCCCGATTTGGGCTTGCAACCCTTGGATACTCAAAAGCTTATTTGAAGTTTGTAGCACTGAAGGCATCTCTGACCCCTTCCCCGATAAAAACTAAGATAGAAAGCAACAACGCAATGGCAAAAAAGCCCACCAAAGCCAAATGTGGGGCATAGAGGTTGTTTTTGCCTTGATTGAGCAACTCCCCTAAGCTCGCACTCCCTACGGGCATGCCAAAACCCAAAAAATCCAAACTCACCAACGCCCCAATGCTCCCAGCCATGATAAAGGGGATGTAAGTGATAGTCGCCACCATCGCATTAGGCAAGATATGGTAAAAAATCACCCGCACATCGCTCACCCCCAGTGCATAGGAAGCCTTGACATAGTCCATGTTGCGCCCCCGTAAAAACTCCGTGCGCACCACTTGGGCTAGCCCCATCCAAGAAAAAGCCAACACCAACAGCAAAAGCCACCAAAAATTAGGGGTAAAGATACTAGATAGGATGATGAGCAAAAACAAAGTGGGAATCCCGCTCCAAATCTCAATGAAGCGTTGCCCGAGCAAGTCTAATAGCCCCCCATAATAGCCCTGAAACGCCCCAATCACCACGCCCAACACCACGCTACCCAAACTCAGCACCAAACCAAATAAAATAGAAATGCGGTAGCCATAGACAAGGCGTGCCAAGACATCACGGGCTTGATCGTCTGTGCCCAGCCAGTGTTTGAGGCTTGGGGGTGTGGGGGCGGGAGCTTTTAAGTCCATAATGATCGTGTCGTAAGAGTAGGGGATCAAGGGGTGGATCACAAAGGCGTTTTTAAGCAAATGGTTTTTGACATAGGGGTCGCTATAATCGGTACTGGTGTAAAAATCCCCCCCAAAGGTGGTCTCAGGGTAATCTTTAAAAATGGGGAAATATGCCCTATGGTCTTTATAGATGAAAAGGGGTTTATCATTGACCCAAGCTTCCGCCCCCAGTGAGAGCACAAACAACACCACAAACACCACCAACGCCCAAAACGCCCGCTTGTTTGCCCTAAACGCCTGCCAACGCCTTGTTTGCAAATCCAATGGCAATCCTTGATACTTGAAAATAAAGGGGTATTTTACAGCAAAAAGCGCATAAAGGGCTTAGTTAGAGTGGGGGTTAAATATGTGTATTGCATTTAGGGGATTTGTGGTGTGGCCAATGCGCTATTTGATGAATTTTTCGCAGTGCATGCATTTCCCTGATAGTAAAATGCTGCGGGCCATCCCACATTCATAGCAGTGAGAATTTTGGGCGGCAATACCATGGAATGTTTCTATTTGAGAAGATAATTCTTCGTGAAACGAAGCGAGGTCTTGGAGAGTCTTGCCTTGTGTGTCTTGTTCCAAGTTTGGAGAATCTTTTACACCAGTTTCGTTAGTTGGGTGATTTTGTATCAATGCTCAAATCCTTTTATAATCTCAATGCGAATCGTTATCACTGATTCCCATTTTGCGTTTATGTGATTGAAGATAAAATTAATAAGCAGATTTATTCCATAAGGAGATGGGTGGTAGTTACCAACCGCGTCGTAAAGCCCCTAGCTTTAGCTATGGGGATATAAGGCGCATGCTCTTTAGAGCATAATAAAAAACAATCATCTTAAAGTATTAGTTAATATAGTTTTGTATAATACACTGCATGCAAACTATCAAATAT
>NZ_FZLB01000065.1:0-23211 GCF_900196775.1 Helicobacter bizzozeronii | reverse complement strand
CCCCAATTCTGAGAAGCAACCCAAGGCTATTTCGCTAGGGGTGAGCGAATCATCCCCTTGGGATTTAGAGATGGCCAACATGGGTTACTTGGTCCTCCAATATGATGCCAGCATTGATCAAGGTCCCTATGTGCACCCTAATATCCTTTTCCACAAAAAGTTTGTGGGCACACAAAGTGATCACCAAACCACCACGCTAGAGCAAATCATGCAAGATCACAGCTTTGATCCTAGCTTGCACAATATTTTACAAATTGACATTGAGGGGGCTGAATGGGATATTTTTGAAAAATTGGATTTTAGTATTCTTGAAAAATATTTTGCACAAATCATCATTGAGTTCCACTGGTGCGATCCGCGCAAACTCAAACAAACCCAGCAACACCTCGCCATCTTGGAAAAATTCCACCAAGCGTTTCAGCCCATCCATCTACACTACAATAATTGTTGCACGCATTTTTTCTACATCCAAGAACGCTTCTTTTGCAATGTCTTTGAAGTGAGCTATTTGAGGCGGGATTTAGTCCCCCCAAATTTGCCCTTGCGCGAAACTTGCGGGGATATTGCCGGGTTAGATTACCCCAATGATGAACGACTCCCTGATGTGCCCATCCGTTTTGCACTGAATTAAACAATTTTGTCCATCGTGCCTTTGCCTTAGCCAGCGGTTTTAAATCTAGGGCTTATCAAATCCGCTAGTTTCAGCTATAATAAGGCAAATTAATAAAAAAGGTTTTGCGTGGCCAAAAATGTATTTGAAAAGATCATAGCAGGGGAGATTCCTTGCCAAAAAGTGTTGGAAAATGAGGCATTTTTAGCCTTTGAGGACATCAACCCCAAAGCCCCCATCCATGTATTGGTGATCCCCAAAGTGGGCGTGAAAGATTTTAATGCCATCACGCCAGAACTGATGGCTAACATGAGTGCGTTTATCTTGGAGGTGGTCGCCAAATTGGGGATCAAAGAGAGCGGGTACCGCCTTATTACCAATATTGGCGCAGATGGCGGGCAGGAAGTGCCCCATTTGCATTTCCATATCTTAGGGGGAGCCAAGCTCACATGGCCCAAACTCTTTTAAAGACTCCTAAGTCCAGCCAAAGGTTTTTAGACTCGATCTTTGCGCCCCTTTTAGCCCCCACCAGCAAGCAAGAACAACTTGCCCAAATCCGTGATAGCGTGGTGCTCAAAAAGGGCGTGCGTTACTTTGATTGGACAGCCTCAGGGCTGGCTAGCACCCTGATTGAAAAACGCCTAGCCAAACTCTTACCCTTTTATGCCAACGCCCACTCGGGGTGTTCCAAGCATGCAGATTGGATGCAGGAGGTGTATTTGCACAGCAAGCAGAGCATTAAAAAGAGTTTGGGGCTAGGGGAGGATTTTGTGATCTTAACAAGTGGTTTTGGGGCTAGCCATGCCATCAAGCGTTTTCAAGAAATTTTGGGGGTTTATATCCCCCCTAAGGCTAGGCACTTGCTCCAAATACAGGACTCAGGCTTGCCACAAGTGATCATCGGCCCCTTTGAGCACCATTCCAATGAAATCAGTTGGCGGGAGGGCTTGTGTGAGGTGGTGCGTTTGCCACTCAATGATGCGGGCTTGTTTGATGTGCCATCTTTAGAGCAGGCTTTGCAAAAAGCCTTAAAGCATGCTAGAACCCCCATTGTTTCTATCGGGGCTGCTTCCAATGTAACCGGGCTTGTTGTCCCCTATGAGTCCATCTCTAAACTTTGCCAACAATACAAGGCAACTCTAGCCTTTGATTTGGCCGCTTTTGCGCCCCACCAGAATTTGGGGGATTTAAATTTAGACGCATGCTTTGTAGCCGCCCATAAATTTTTAGGTGGGGTGGGGGCTTGTGGGCTTTTGGGGATTAAGAAGAATCTCATTGACACGCAATTACCCCCCAGCTTTAGTGGGGGCGGGGTGGTCAAGTATGTGAGTCGGAGCGATCAAGAATACATCGATGCGGTGGATTTAAGAGAAGAGTTTGGCACTTATGGGCTAACCCAGCTTTTAAGGGCGGCTTTGGTTTTGCAATTACGCAATGAGTTAGGATTAGCCTATATCAAAGCACGAGAAAGCATGCTCTCTAAAGTCTTTATACATGCCTTGAAACAGATTCCGGCTATTAGCATTTATGGCAATTTGCAAGCCCAAAGGCTAGCCAATGTGGCGTTTAATGCAAGCGGGGTGTCTTGCTATGCGTTGGCGCAATTACTCAGCTATGATTATGGCATTGAAACCCGGGCGGGGTGTAGTTGTGCCGGACCCTATGGGCATGATCTCTTGGGGCTTGAGGATAGTAGCTTTGGGGCTTTGCAAGAGAGAGGGGAAAAGCCGGGTTGGTTGCGTGTGAGTTTGCATTACAGCCACAGTTTAGAGGATGTGGATTACTTGGTTGAGAGCCTTAAGAAGGCGATCAAAACATTGCGTGGAGGTTGATATGGAACTACCAGAAGAAAACACTTGGATTCAATTAGAGGAGTTTTTAGAGATTTCTAAACTGCCCAAAGAGCGGGTTTTAGCCCTCATTGAAGAACAGAGCATTGTGAGCAAGCACGATGAGGAACGCATTTGGGTGGATTTGCATAGTGCTGCCCAAGCTCTGGCCAAACGCATGGTGGGCAAGAATGTAACTCCAGCGGCTAAAGCAGGTTACCCCGCCTTGCTAGAAAGCATGAATAATAATTTAGACCCGGTGTTTGTGGAAAAAACCATCAACACCATTTTAGGCTTGCATGATAAGGTGGTGGGGGCTAAAGATGAAACCATCAACGCTTATAAAAATGAAAACATGTTTTTAAAAGATGCGGTGATTGACATGCAAGAGGTCTATGAGGAGGACAAAAAAACAATCGCGGTTTTGCAAGAGGAATTAGCCAAAGTGCGCGAGGAAGTGGAGTTTATGAAACGCAAATACCGCCTCATGTGGGGTAAAGTGAGCGATATGGGGAGTGTCAAGTAAATTAGGGGATTTTGTTTAGGAGTTCTTGGAGCTTGGCATTCAAGCGGGCGATCTCTTGGATTTTTTTGATATGGGCTTTAAAGAGCTCGATAGGCTCGATCTCTTTGTTGTGAAAACTCAGTTTAATCTCCTCTAGTGTTTCTTGGCTACAACGATCATCTAGGGTGATTTTGTAACGCCTCCCCGCTATGGAGATCTCAATCACTTCGCCAAATTTAGAATCCGTCATACATCAATGACTTTTAAGATTTTGTCATAAAGTTCTTGTAAGCCCTTATCTTTGGCGGCAATTTCTTCATAGAGCGCGTTGAGTTGGCGATCTTTTTCCTCATTTTGGGTTGCCAGTGTGGCGTTTTTAAGCTGTAATTCTTTGTTTTCTTCCTCTAAGAGAGCGAGTTTAACCAGTAAATCATCGACCTTTTCATGGATTTTGTCTAAAATATCTGCCCCCATGCACCATCCTCTGCTAAGATAAGCTTACATTATAGCAAAAAACACGCTTAAGAGCCCTTGTTAAATTGAGCAAGGACACGCACAAAAATCATAACAATCTCCAAGCGTATTTTTATAAAAATTTTAGCAAGGATTGGGTAAAAACCCTTATCAAAATCTTACAAAGGTAAAGCGTGTCTTTATTAGTCAGCCAAGAGTGTATTGCGTGCGATGCGTGCCGTGAGGAGTGCCCCACAGAAGCCATTGATGAAAATGACCCGATTTACAGCATTGACCCCGATCGTTGCACCGAATGCGTGGGTTATAGCGATGAACCCGGTTGTGTGAGCGTGTGTCCGGTGGATGCGATCGTGCCCGACCCCCATAACACAGAAAGCCCCGAAGAACTCCAACAAAAATACCAGGCTCTGCAAGACGAAAATTAGCCATGGCAAAGATCACGGCTGTCATCGACATCGGGTCCAACTCGGTGCGCATGGCAATTTTCAAAAAAACCAGCCAATTTGGATTTTACTTGCTCTATGAGATCAAATCTAAGGTGCGGATTTCACAAGGCACTTACGGGCATAAGGGAGAGTTACAAAAAGCCCCCATGAAGCGGGCATTAAAGGCTCTTAATGAATTTAAAGAGATCGCCCAAAAATACAAGAGTCGTAAAATCCTCTGCGTGGCGACCAGTGCGGTGCGCGATGCGCCCAACTCTAAGGAATTTGTCGCTCTGGTGAAACGCCTATGCGATCTGCAAGTTAAGGTGATTGATGGCTATAAAGAAGCCTTTTATGGGGGCGTGGCGTGTGCGAATTTATTGCACCAAAAAGATGGGATCACCATTGATATTGGCGGGGGGAGCACCGAATGCGCTTTGATTGAAAATGGCAAGATCAAAGATTTGATCTCGCTTAATCTGGGCACGATCCGCTTAAAAGAACTCTTTTTTGACAAGCACCTCAAAGCCAGTTTGGCTAAGGACTTTATTAGAGAGGAGATGCAAAAAATCCCCGCCCATTTTAAGACCACCCATATTTTTGGCGTGGGGGGCACGATCCGCGCTTTGGCTAAGGTGGTGATGCAGCACAATAACTACCCCATCGATGTTATCCATGGCTTTGAGATGGGCGTTAAGCAAAATTGGGCTTTGATGCAAGAGATCATCCACACTCCCGAGGAGGACTTAGAGGGCTTGGGCGTGAGTGCGGATCGCCAAGACACCATCAGGAGTGGGACTCTCATTTTTACCATGCTCTTGGAGCATTTTAACGCCCAAATGGTGGTAACTAGCGGGGTGGGCGTGCGTGAGGGCGTGTTTTTAAGCGACATGCTCCGCAATCATAACCACACCTTCCCCAATAACATCAACCCCTCGATCTTGTCCTTGTTGGATCGTTTTTTACCCCACTCCAAACACAGCCAAGAGGTCAAAAAAGCGTGTAGCAAACTCTTTGAGGTCTTAAAACCTTTGCATGGCATTGGGGATAAATACCTCTACCACCTTAAGATCGCTGGGCAACTCTCCAGCATTGGCAAGGTTTTAAACTTTTATGACGCGCACAAACACGGGGCTTATTTGAGTCTGCACTCTTTGAGCTATGGATTCTCACACCAAGATCGCGCCATTATCTGCTTGCTCGTGCAATTCAGCCATAAAAAAATCCCCAAAGATAGCAATATCGCCCATATTAATTCTATCATGCCCCCGATCTTAACCTTACAGTGGCTCAGTTTCATCTTGGGGTTAGCCGAAGCCCTCTGCTTGATTGGTGTCCCCAAAGACACGCAATATAACCTCAAGAATAAAACCCTCAACATCAAAAGCCCAAAAAATTTTTATCTCTGCCAAGAGGCGGTCGCTAAGCTTGTCCAGCCCATCCCCCTAAGCATTGAATTTACATGAACATCGCCATCATTAGGCTTTCAGCGTTGGGCGATGTGGTGGTGAGTGCGGTGTTCTTGCCCTTTATTAAGGAGCATTACCCAAAGGCACAAATTCATTGGTTCATTGATGAAGCCTTTGCGCCTTTGCTACAAAACTGCCCCTACATTGATGTATTGCACGCCCTGCCCTATAAAAAAACCCTGCGTTCTAAAAACCCCTTTGCCATTGGGAAGTTTTATAAAAATTTACGCCATTTGGGGCTTTTTGATCTCATCATTGATATGCAGGGCTTGCTTAAATCCGCCCTCATTGGGCTTTTTTTGGCTAAAAAATCCCCCAAACGCTTTGTGGGCTTTGATGCACGCTCCATTAAAGAACCCATTGCCAGCCTCTTTTACACCCATAAGGTGCCAATCCCCTACCAAGAGCACATTTTAAAACGCAACCAACGGGTGTTACAAGAGGGCTTGAGCGTGCTTTATCCCCCCCAAACTTGGGAGCAAACTTTAAATGAGCGCCACCTAGCCTTTTTTTGCCCCTCCATTACCCAAGAGCTAGGGGACAAACCCTGTATTTTATTCGTGCTGGAGAGCTCCAAGCCGACCAAAACCTACCCCTTAGATCGTTTCTATGAATTGGGGCTTTTATTAAAAGATTGTAACTTGGGCGTGGCGATTTTATGGCATGCCCACCCCCAAGAAGCCCAAAAACTCCACCAAACCCTAAGCCCCCACTTACCCACGATCTTACTCCCCCGCATGGATTTAGAGCAGGTCAAAACCCTAGTTTCTTTGGTTAGCGTGGTGGTGGGCGGGGATACGGGCATCGTGCATTTGGCTTGGGCGCTTAAAACCCCCTCTGTAACACTTTATGGCAACACCCCCCCCAAGCGTTTTAGCCTAGAGGGCGAACGGCATATCTCTTTGTGTGGCAACCCACAAGCCAATTACCACAAAAAGGATTTTTCCATCCAAAACATCCCCCCCCTTGCGATCAAAGAGGCGATTTTGCAGGTATTAGAAAGGTCATCATGTTAAAAGAAGGCTTGCTCAGAGAGTGGCGTATTTTTTGTATCCACATTGTGGAGTGGTCGGTTAATGCTTTGGGCTGGGTTTTAGCCAAAATGCCCCATAAATGCTTTGTGGGCTGTGTGCGGGGCTTGGGCTTTGCGATGTTTAAGCTAGATAAACGGCGTTATTTTGATGCTAAGGCTAATTTAGATTTTGCCTTTGGGGATAGCAAGAGCGAGGCAGAAAAACAAGCCATTATCAAGCGCGCTTATTGCAATTTTGCCTTCATTATCCTAGAGAGCGTGCGGGTGATCTTCTTGCCCAAGATTCAATACGATGCACGCTTTACCCTCATTGATCAACAAAATGTTTTAGATTCCCTAGCGCAAAATGGGCAGGCGGTGGTGATGGGGATGCATTTTGGCTACTGGGAAGCGGTGGGCACTTCTTTAGCGCAATATTATAGCCACTATGCGCGGGGCTGTTTGGGGCGTTTGACCAAATTTGCCCCCATTAACAACATGATTATTAAAAGGCGCGAGGCTTTTGGGGTGAAATTCATCAATAAAATCGGGGCGTTTAAAGAACTCTTGAAAATTTACAATCAAGGTAAGGGTTTGGTGGGAATCTTAATCGATCAAAATATCTCACCCAAAGAGGGTGTGGTGGTGCAATTCTTCGGACAAGAGGTTATGCACACCACCATCGCCTCGATTCTCTCCAGGCGTTATAACATTGACATCGTAGCGGTGATTATCGATTTTAACGAAGACTATAGCCATTTTACAGCCACCTACTACCCCCCCATTAGAGCCAAGAATACTGAGGACGCCCAAGCCGATATTTTAGAAGCCACCCAAGCGCAAGCCACTTTGAGCGAGCAGATCATTAGAGAACACCCTGAGAGTTGGTTTTGGTTCCACCGCCGTTTTAAAAGCACGCATCCAGAGATTTATGGGAGAGTCCTCTCTTAAGAGGCGGGTTATCGTTTTAGTCAGATCATAACTGGAGAACAACCCTTTTGGTTTGCCCTTATGGGCAATCAGTCTTTCTCTCCCTTGTTTCTTTTAAGATACCATTTTGGCAATTTTTCAAGCACATCACAGCCAGAAAACATGTCCATCATTTCACCAACACTAGAGACATCCCAATTTTCTAAAGACTGGTTAAATTCCAAACACCCCAAAAACATCTTATGCATGTTTGTAACCTTAGACACATCCCATTTTTCTAAAGGCTGGTTGAAGCTGTGGCACTCAGAGAACATCGCATGCATGTTCGTAACTTTGGACACATCCCAATCATTTAAAGGTTGGTTGAAGTTATCACAAAGAGCAAACATAGACTCCATTTGCACAACCCCCGACACATCCCAAGCATTCAAGGGCTGGTTAAACTCTTTACAAGCACGGAACATGCAACGCATGTCCGCAACACTGGACACATCCCACTTTTCCAAAGGCTGGTTGAAGTAGATACACACACGGAACATCGAATGCATATTGGTAACACTGGATACATCCCAATTTGAGATGTCATGGTTAAAGTATCCCAAGCCACAGAACATCCCCGCCATATTTTTGACATGGCTGACATCCCAAGTCTCCAAGCCTCTGAAGTTTTGGCGTTCAAAATCTGTGTTGAAATTAATGTCACCATTCCCATCAAACTCATGGTTGGAAAACACAAAACTCATATCCTCGACCCCACGCACATCAATCTCGCCTAAATGCACATTCTCATCTTTTACAAGTGCTTTAAGTGCGGCATTTGTCTTGGGGAAGTAGCGCTTAATCATCTGATTGGGCATTTTGTTACTCCTGTGCCAGTCTGGGCTTAAATCCTTATCGATTTTAAGGGCAATTACTTGTTGAGGATTTCCATAAATTTGTCTTCTAAAAGCTTCCTTCTGTCCTCTATAAAACCACCAAAATTTTCCAACGATAAATCTGTATTGGGGATCAAATGCCTTTGTAAAAAGCCCTCTCTATCACCCCCGCAATTCTCATCGACCCATTGCTCTAAAGATTTGGCGTTCTTAGATGTGTTTTCATGCTTATCCAACATTTGGAGATTCACAAGGGAGTCATAAATTTCAAAGGGCTTAAAATCCCCTTGCTCAGAGAGCTTTTGGTATTTTGCATAGGCACTTTGGGGGTGTAAATGGTCTTTGTGGAAGTTGTTGTTCTTGTAGTCTAGGTTAGGGTAGAGCAAGGCGAGCAGAGCAAAGACTTTAGGGTCTTTAAAACGCACAAACAAGACATTATTCTCTAAAAACTCTGAATCCACATTTTGGTGGTATTTGCCCTCTATTTCGATGGCTTTTTGGGGGAAGGGCATGTTTGCTTGGTCAAAATACACACCACTTTGGGCATTAAATTCTTTAATGAAAGCCCTGCGCATGTTAGATAAGGTTGTGTCGCTACTCGCCCCTAAAGGTTTAAACACAATGGCGCGTAAAACCCAAGTCTTCATGGAGGCTCTGTTATCCTGCTGCCCTATGGAATGGACAATTTGATCGCTCAAATTTTGGTGGTAAATGTAATAAACAAGGGGCAAGGCTAAATTATGCGCCCCAAGTGTTTCCCCACTCAAACCAAAACTTTCGAGCAACTCAAATGTTTCCAAAAAGGCAACTTTAATCGCTTTCCATTTTTGCTCGACCCTTTGGATAAAACCGCTGTCAAAACTCTTGATCTGGTAGCGGATGTCATTGTGGAACAAAAATAAAAAGCCCTTTAAAATCAAATCCTTGCTGGCATTAAAACCTCTATTCTTGATCTGATCCACTAAATCATGGATTTCTGTCCGTGCATCGATCTCTTTCCAATTGGCAATGGCAATACTGAAGAGAATGTCAGCATACCCCAACGCTGTTCCTCCAGAATTGATGCGGATAAAGATATTCACCGCTTTTTCTGGGTCTTGATCTGTCTCCAAATAAAAATTAATCTTGGATTGGTCGGGCGTGTTAAAAATCAAGGTGAAGAAATCCAATAGCCGTTTGCGTTCCTCTTTATTAAGCCCTTGCTCTATTGCAAAATCTAAGGCTTCATCCAAGTTTTTAAAATCATAGATCGCCCCACATCTAAACCATTTTTGCCCATGTTCATCTCCAAACACGGCTTCTGTCTTGTCGCGCTCGAGCCACAAAAATTCATATCCCACATCAGAAAGCTGTGTGGGTCTGCTTTGGGTGAGATTAAAATACAAATAGTTACTGGTGAAGTTTTTATCTTCATTTGTCCATTTCTTGTTGCGTTTGTGGATATCGTAACGCCCAAATAGTCCTAAGTAAAGAGAAGTGAGTCTTTGTTGCCCGTCCAAAATGGCGTAAAAATCCTTGTGCCCCGCGGTTTCAAAATGTTGGTTATGGACTTTATGCACGGGTCTAAAATGTTGCAAAAAGTCATAAAACTTCCAAGATTTCTTGCTCTCATCCTTGACTTCCCAAAAGAGCATCGAGCTAATGGGGTAACCACGCATTAAGGAGTCAAATAGTCTAGCCACTTGTTCAGGTCCCCAAACATACTCCCTTTGGAATGCGGGGATCAGATACTCTCTGCTCTTAATCTTTTGCATCGCCTCATTAATGCTAACAGGGGATTGGAAACCTGCCATGTTTTACTCCTAGACTTTTTACTAATTCTAGTGCCCCACCAATAAAAAATTCCTTAGCAAACACCGCATGGTGTTTCTCTCTAGGACTTTGCTGGACAGACACTAGCAGATGAGTCAAAGCACACAAAGATTCTTAGAAGTTGATAACATAGTTCCAATAGAGGGATACATTGCGTCTAAAGGCGAAGGTTCTTGTGGAGCCAGTGCCACCACCAAGAGCGTTGCTATCATTTTTTGTGCTTTTTATGCTCGAGTAAGGGTCATCGATAGTGGGGATGCGCACGCCAAATTCAAAACCTTGGTGCTTGGTCAAATTAGTCCGCAAGCCCACATTGAAAATGAATTGCACAAAGGTGGGCGAGAATTTGGCTCTTGCCCCCATATCATTTTTAGGATCATTGATGTCTTGGGCTTGTTGGGCGTAGTTTTGATTCATGGTTAAACAAGTTTGCGTTTTATCATTAGAATTGGCCGTAGTCCATTAGCAATTATCCGGAGTGGTGCTTTTACCCATAAGCCATGAACTCCCCCCAATCATCACACCCGCAAAGAGCCCAAAAGTGCGTTTATCCCTTTCATAAAAATTGAAAAGGGCATCAATACCCACGCCGTAAAAAAGATTGGCAGAGGTTTGATTGACAATATCCCCATTAATGGAACTAAAAACCCCTCCCTGCCCACTAAACATGCCATAGTAGCGCAACCCAAAGTGCTTGCTATTGCCAAAGAACTGCTTATAGCCAAACTGGATATCTGCCCCATAAAGATTGCCATTGTAGGCGTATATATTAGCAGAGCCCTTATAAATACACATTGTGGAGGATCCGGGTAAGGGCTGACCATTCCCAACAAAACAAGGTTGCCCATCTTTTGGGAATGTATAAGATGTCTCGCTTTTTATCTGTTTCCCAGAGAAATTAGAATACTCAAACCCCCCTTGCACATATAATCCATTCTCTTCAGCACTCAAGCTAGACAGATAGACGCATGCGCACAGACCACCGATCATTATTATCTTTTTCAAAACCATCGTTTGCCTTTTGTAAAATGTTAAGAAGTGGTCATAATATCCAAGCTAGCTTTAAAAATACCATCAAAATTAGAAAAATACACGATCACCACCATTAAGAGCAAAAATAAATGCCCAATATTTGTCAAGGTGTCTTTTAGAATTGCTTTGATAAGCACGATTTATGGGCAATTTGAGATTTACACGGGCACAAGTTAAGGCAAAGTGCATTGGTGCGGGGCAGAGGCACATTTAGCCCTCACAAGCGATAAAAATGGTGAAATGTCAAGTGGTTAGAAAAGGCGAGCGATACAGGATAATACAAGGCTTAATATCTTGTTGAAAGCACCCCAAATAGTGTTTTTTAGTAACAACCACATTAAGTGATCGTTTAGTCTTTTCACAATACAATAACTAGTATTGAGAATCCAATGTCTTAGAAAGTTTTAGATGAGAGGTTTTTTAATTGCTTTTTTGGTGGGTATGGGTTTTTTGTGTGCTAAGAGTGTGGTTTATTCGCCAGAGGTGGTGGCTCTCTATTTGCACCCAGAGGATTCTAAGGTGGTGGGCAAACTTTTACCCACAAATGGGTTTGAGGTTTTGCAAAGCACCCCTAAGAGGGTGTTAATCAGTTTGGAGGGGTATGTCAATCCCAAAGCCCCTTTTGCTCTTTACTTTAATGATCACCAACGGATTTTGGTTGCTGCCTTTGCTAAAAACACACCTTTGGAGTTTAAGAGCAAAGAAGCCTCTAAGATGGGCAAATGGGATAAGGTGCGCCTAGAGGTGTGGGCGGACAAAAAGGACTTTGTATCCAGTGATGAGCCACTCTTTAGCCATGCCAAGGAATTATTCACCAATAACTGCGGGACTTGCCATGCCCTGCATGCTACCCATGAGTTTAATGCCAATGCGTGGCCCTCTATCTTTAAGTCGATGGCTAGCCGCACAGGTATAGACAAAAAAGATCATTGGTTGGTGATTGAGTATTTGCAAAAGAATGCCAAAGATAGCAAAAATCCTTGAAAGGTTAGCATGTTAGATCGCCGTAAATTTTTGAAATTAGGGGGGTGCTTGGGTGTATTGCCCTTTGCCCCCTCTCTTGCTTTGGGCCAAAAACCCCAAACTTTTATCAAGTCTGGGCTAGTGAGGGATGGTAAGGTCGTGAGTGCTGCACATTGGGGCATGCTAGAGCTCACCATCAAAGAGGGGCGCATTATCAAAAGCGCGCCTTTAGAAAAGGTTACCCAAATGGATAACCCCTTGCAACACTACACCCCCGATTTAGCCTACCACTCACGGGTAAAATACCCCTATGTGCGCAAATCCTACCTAGAAAACCCCGATCACCCTAGAGCAGAGCTAAGGGGCAAAGACCCTTTTGTGCGGGTGCGTTATGAAGAGGCTTTAAAGCTCATTGCCCACGAACTTAAAAAAACAAGGGAGAGCAAGGGGGCTAATGCCATTTATGGGGGGAGCTATGGTTGGAAATCCACTGGGAATATGCAAAATGCGCGCACCGCATTACAACGCTTTTTAAACCTTACAGGGGGGGTTGTGGGCGGACTGGGGGACTACTCTACAGGAGCTTCTCAGGTGATCATGCCCTATGTGATGGGATCGATTGAAGTCTATGAGCAACAAACCTCATGGGAGAATATTTTACAACATTCTAAATGTGTGGTGATTTGGGGGGCTGATCCGCTCGCCACTTTGCGCATTGCCTACACTGCTAGCGATCAAAGAGGGATTGCCTACTTTGAAAAGCTCAAGGCAAGCAAGATCAAGGTGGTTTGTATCGATCCAGTCTATACAGACACGGCTAAATTCTTAAACGCCCAATGGGTTGCCCCACGCCCTAATACCGATGTGGCTTTGATGTTGGGCATGGCCAGCCACTTGGTGGCGATCAAAAAGGTTGATTACAAATTTTTAGAAACTTACACCACTGGTTTTGATCGGTTTTTGGCTTATTTGGAGGGCAAAGAAGATGGGGTTAAAAAAGATGTGGCATGGGCTAGCCAAATTTGTGGAATCAAATCAAGCACCATTGAAAAATTAGCCCAGTCCTTTTACGATCAGCCCACCATGATCATGAGCGGGTGGGCGATGCAACGCGCCCACCATGGCGAACAACCCCATTGGATGCTTGTTACCCTCTGTGCGATGTTAGGGCAAATTGGGAGCAAGGGCGGGGGCTTTGGTTTGAGCTACCATTATAGCAATGGAGGCGTGCCCACTTGTAAGGGCGGGGTGATCTCTGGGCTGGATGTGGGATCGCTAGGGCTTTGGAAAAAGGGCAAGTTTCAAGGTTTGGCTAAAGATCATAGCGATCACAATGCTGAGGAGTGGTTGCGCCAAAATGCGGGCCTATCCTTGCCCGTTGCACGCATTGCAGATGCGCTTTTAAATCCGGGCCAAAGCATCGATCACAATGGGCGTAAGATCACCTACCCTGATATTGATTTTCTTTACTGGGTGGGGGGTAACCCCTTAGTGCACCAGCAAGATACCAATAAAAATGTGCGTGCGTGGTGCAAACCACGCACCGTTGTTGTCCATGAAATCTATTGGACTCCCACGGCTAAGATGGCAGACATTGTCATGCCAGCGACCACTTCCTACGAGCGGGATGACATCAGCATGACTGGGGATTATTCCAACATGCACATTGTGCCGATGAAACAAGCCATCTTGCCCGTTGGGGAGAGCAAGGATGATTACCAAATCTTTTGCGATCTGTGTAAAATCTACGATCCTGCCCTCTATGACATCTATAGCGACCATGGCAAGCAACCCAAGGATTGGATCAAGCAGTTTTACAACAATGCCCTCAAACAAACCCAAAGCTTTGGAGCAGCCTTTGCCATGCCCATGCCCAGTTTTGAGGAATTTTGGGCTAAGAACAAGCCAATTGCCTTTGAGCCCAATGCGGAGAGCATGGAATGGATACGCCATGCCGACTTCATTGAGGACCCGATTTTAAACGCTTTGGGCACCGATTCGGGCTTGATTGAGATTTATTCCCAAAGCATTGCCAAATACAATTATGAGGATTGCAAACCCCACCCCACATGGTTTGAGCCCATTGAGTGGTTGGGCAATGCCACCAAGCAAGCCCCCTTCCATTTGATCAGCAGCCATCCAAAATACCGCCTCCACTCCCAGCTATGCCAAACCAGCCTACGCCACACCTACGCCATCCATGATCACGAACCCCTGCTGATCAATACCCATGATGCTAAAAAATTAGGTATCCAGCATGGCGATGTGGTGCGGGTGTTCAACAAGCGTGGGGAGGTGCTAGCTGGAGCGCATGTGAGCGCGCATATCCGCCCGGGTGTGGTGCGTTTGTGTGAGGGTTCATGGTATGATCCTGATTCTAAGGGGCTTTGTAAAAGCGGGTGTGCCAATGTGCTCACTTTGGATATGAGCGCC
The DNA here is from genome assembly GCF_900196775.1 of Helicobacter bizzozeronii. Classification (NCBI taxonomy): domain Bacteria; kingdom Pseudomonadati; phylum Campylobacterota; class Epsilonproteobacteria; order Campylobacterales; family Helicobacteraceae; genus Helicobacter; species Helicobacter bizzozeronii. The sequence goes on along the minus strand of NZ_FZLB01000065.1, from coordinate 8,842 downwards.
TCCAAACTCTCCAATGCCAACATCGCCCACACAGCTCTAGTCAATATCGAAAAATATAAAGGCCCTTTGCCCAAACTCAGTGCCTTTAACCCCCCTAAGATCAGCCATGTTTGATGTTGTCGTTGTGGGCGGGGGGCATGCCGGCATTGAGGCCTGCATTGTGGCAGCCAAAATGGGGGCTAGGGTGCATTTATTAACCCTGCTGATTGAAAATATCGGGTTGGCTAGCTGTAACCCCGCTATTGGGGGGCTAGGTAAGGGGCATTTGGTCAAAGAGGTCGATGCTTTGGGTGGGGTGATGGGCATATTGAGCGATAAAAGCGCATTACAGCTACGCACCTTGAATGCCTCTAAGGGTCCAGCCGTGCGTGGGACACGGGCGCAAATTGACATGGATGCTTACCGCATTAACGCCCGTAATTTGGTGTTAAGCACCCCTAATTTGAGCGTGTCCCAAGAGATGGTGGAGGGGCTTTTGGTGGAAAATGGGGCGGTGGTGGGGGTTAAAAGTGCTTTAGGCAAGGAATATTACGCCCAAAGGGTGATCTTAACCACGGGCACTTTTTTACAAGGCTTGGTGCATATTGGCAAGCACCAAAGCCAAAATGGGCGTTTTGGGGAGAGCGCATCGGTGCAACTCTCTTTGAATTTGGCTTCTTTGGGGCTAGAGATGGGGCGGCTCAAAACGGGCACATGCCCTAGATTAGCCGGCGCTAGCATTGATTTTAGCGATTTGGAGAGGCACATGGGTGATTCCCCCCCGCCCAAATTTAGCCACCGCACGCAAAATTTTAACCCCACACAGCTCCCCTGCTTTATCACCTACACCAATGCCAAAACCCATGCCCTCATCCAAGAAAACTTCCATTTAGCCCCGATGTTTAGCGGGCAAATTGAGAGCGTGGGACCGCGTTATTGCCCCAGCATTGAGGATAAGGTGTTCCGCTTTAAAGACAAAGAACGCCACCAACTCTTTTTAGAGCCCCAAACCATGAGTGCCAGCGAATACTATGTCAATGGTCTGAGCACCTCTTTACCCTTTGCAATTCAAGAGCAAGTGATCCACTCCATCAAGGGCTTAGAGCACGCCCAGATCACGCGCTATGGCTATGCCATTGAATACGATTTTGCCCAACCCACGCAGCTCAAACACACTTTAGAAACTAAAAAAATCCCTAATCTTTACTTGGCTGGGCAAATCAATGGCACCACTGGCTATGAGGAAGCCGCCGCACAAGGGTTGATGGCGGGGATTAATGCGTGCTTGTCCTTAGAACATGTGCGCCAAAACTTAGACTACCCACATACCAGCCTGATTTTAAAACGCAATGAGGCTTATATTGGGGTGATGATTGATGATCTGGTTACCAAGGGCACACAAGAGCCCTACCGCATGTTCACCTCGCGTGCGGAATACCGCCTATTGCTTAGAGAGGACAATGCGCGCTTTAGATTGGGGGCTTATGCCCACATGCTAGGCTTGATTGGTGATTACCCCCAATTACGCACCCAGCAAAGCCAAATTGAGCAGGCTTTAGAGCAATTACAAAAGATGTCTTTTACCCCCACCAAGCAGACCTTGCAAATCTTGCAGAATTTGAATCAAGCCCCCATTAATGATAAATGCAATGGGGCTTTTTTGGTCGGGCGGGACAGCTTAACTTTAGAGGACATGCCTAAATTATTGCCCTGCTTGCAAGGTTTGGATTTAGAGGTCTTAGAGCAAGTCAAGATCGCATGCAAATACCAAAGCTACATTGAAAAACAAAGCGCATCGATTGCGCACATGGAGGCGATGTTGCAAACTAAAATCCCCGATGGGTTTGATTTTGACCTGCCCGGCTTGAGCTTGGAGGCACAAGAAAAGCTTAATAAGTTCCGTCCTATAGATTTATTTGGGGCTTCCCAGATCAGCGGGATCACCCCCTCGAATTTAGAAGTGTTGCACCTTTATATCCACTTGCACCATAAAAACCACACTAAGGCTCTTTTGTGAATCCGTTAAATGTCGTTTGGTTGGCTAGAGAGCTCATCACTTTTAAAACCATCACGCCCCAAGAGGAGGGCATTTTTGATTTTATCCAATCCTTGTTTCCCGGGTTTGAGGTGGTGCGTGCGGACAAGGAGGGGGTGAAAAATTTATTTTTATACAAACGATTGGGGGCTTGTGATAACCCCTTACATTTTTGTTTTGCCGGGCATATTGATGTCGTGCCTGCTGGAGAGGGCTGGAGTGTTGATCCCTTTGGGGGCGTGATTGAGGATGGGTTTTTATATGGGCGGGGTGCACAGGACATGAAGGGGGGCGTGGCGGCACTCTTGTGTGCTGTGCATGATTTTTGCAAGCAAGAAAACCCTCCTAATGCCATTATTTCTATTTTGCTCACCAGCGATGAGGAGGGTGAGGCACTCTATGGCACCCAATACATGCTAGAGGTGCTCCAAGAGCAAAATTTGTTGCCCCATTTTGCCCTAGTAGCAGAGCCCACCAGTGCAGAAACTTTGGGCGATAGTGTCAAAATAGGCAGGCGGGGTTCTATTAGCGGGCAAATTGTCGTGAATGGCATTTCTGGGCATGTGGCTTACCCTAAAACTTGTTTGAATCCCATTGATCTCATCGCTGATAAACTCATGCTTATTTCAGGAGCTCTTTTAGACAAGGGAGATGATTTTTTTGCCCCCTCCAAGCTAGTCATCACCACCCTCAAAAGTGTTTCACAAGCCAGCAATGTAACGCCTAAAACTTTAGAAATTCGTTTCAATGTCCGCAATTCCCCCCTCACATCTGCAGAATACATCCAAGAGTTTTTAGACACAATCTTAGCCAAAGTGCCTTGTGATATTGAGCTTATCACAAATTCCAAGCCCTTTTTATCCTCCCAAGATTCCCCATTGGCAATGCAAATCAAGCGCGCGATCTTAGAGACACTCCAAATCACCCCCGAGTTTAACACCAAGGGGGGCACCAGCGATGCGCGCTTTTTGCGTGCCTTTGGGGTGGAGGTGGTGGAATTTGGTTTGTTAAACGATCGCATCCATGCGCTTGATGAACGGGTGGCTTTAAGCGATTTGGAAAAATTACAGCAAGTTTTTTTAAGATTACTCCATTTGGTTTTAAAGGACTAACATGACACGCAAAATTTTACTTTTCACCTCCGATAAGATTGGCGAGGGGGAACTAGGGCAAAAGGTAGAGGCGGGCTTTATTGGCGCGCTTTTAAAAATGCCTGCCGATTTGTTGCCCTCCAAGATCATTTTTTTAAATCGGGGCGTGCTTTTAAGCACCCAAAATTCTTTGATTGACAATGCAGAGACAATCCGTGCGCTTGAAGAGTTAGAAAAGCTAGGCGTGGAAGTCCTCTCCTGCCAAACTTGTTTAGAACATTTTAAAGTGCTCGATAAGGTCTTAGTGGGTAAGGTGAGTAACGCCCTAGAGATTTTACCCGATCTCTTGGGCTCTGCTGGGGTGATCTCTTTTTAGTTCTCTGTGCTGCTTTTGGGGTAGCAGAAACGATAGCCCCTACGGCGCACGGTCTCCACTGTGGAGATGCCTAAAGGCTTATCCATTTTTTGGCGGATTTGGTTGATCGCCACTTCAATCACATTGGGGGTTACTAGCTCGGGCTCTTCCCAAATGGCATCTAAGAGTTGCTCTTTAGACACGATTTGATCGCGGTGGCGGGCTAGGTGGGTGAGCACCTCAAAGGGCTTGCCTTTCACCTCAATTTCCTTGCCCTTGTAGATGATCTTTTCTTCATCGGGGTTAATCACCAAGTCCTCAATCTCAATGATACTCGATCCCCAAAACCTGAGCCGTGCCTCAATGCGGGCGACCAAAACCCCCAAATCAAAGGGTTTAACAATGAAGTCATCCACCCCTTCTTTAAACGCTTTAATCTCTTGCTCGCTGCTGGCTTTATTGGCTAGCATGATGCTCACAATGGAGGGGTGTTTGGTTTTGGCATAGGGTATGAGGCTCAAGCCATTGCCATCGCTCAACTCTAGGCTAATCAAAATTAGATCGTAGTTGCGGATACTGATATAATATTCCCCATCCTCTAGGTTCTCCGCCACATCGACTTGAAAACTGCGTTCATTCAAGTAGGCACTAATGTCCTTGCTGAGGTTGGCATTGTTTTCAACTAACAAAATACGCATTTTTATCCTTTTTGACTTAAACTTAAATTTATTATAACATAGTTTTTAAGGGTCTAGAAAATTTAAGAGAAAAACGCAAAAATTTTAGGTATAATGCGTTCGATCGGTTTTTCCGGTCAGCACGGGCGGGGTAACCTCCCCCTCCTTATCTCCGCCCGTTGCTTACATCTTTGTTTTAGCTTCTATTCCTAAAATCTTTAACCCGGTTGTCAAACTCAAGCTCACCATTTGGCAGAGTTTTAAGTATTTGGATTCTTCGGGTGTGTCTAAAATGCGGTGTGCGTTGTAAAAGCTGTGGAAATTAGCGGCTAAATTTTGCAGGTAATCACAGATTTTTTGCAACTCGCGATCTTCAAAAGCACTTTGCAAGACTTTTGGCAAATTGAGCGCATTAAAGAGCAAATGGGCGGGCACTTTGGGGAGATTCTCTAGGGGGCTAGCATTGATGGTTTCCAAACTGGCTGTGGGTTTTTCTAAAAACTTATTAAGCAGCGTGTGGATGCGTGCATTGGCGTAGTGGATATAAAAAATGGGGTTGCTGCTATCTTGCTTTTGGAGGCTAGCAACATCAAACTCTAAATGCGTGTCTAGCTTTTTGCTTAAGAACACAAAACGCAGGGCATCTTTGCCAATATCTTGTAAAACATCCTTGAGTAAGACAAAATTACCTGCGCGCTTACTCATCTTGTAGGGCTTGCCCTCTTGGAGCAATGCGACCATTTGCACCAGCAAGACTTCTAATTTATGCGAATCATAGCCCAAGAATTGCAAGGCGGCTTTAATGCGCGCCACATAGCCATGGTGATCGGCTCCAAAAATATTGATGTAGCGATCGTAGTTTTGCGCAAATTTATAGTCATGGTAGGTGATGTCCCCAGCGATGTAGGTGAAGCTCCCATCAGCCTTTCTGACCACCCGATCCTTTTCATCCCCAAAGGCACTGGATTTAAGCCACATCTTCCCCTCACTCTCATAAATCCCATGAGCCTCTTGTAAGCGTTCAAACACCCGCTCTTGGCGTTCAAACATCGCCCTTTCACTCACATAGGCATCCATGCACACGCCCAGCTCCTCTAGGCTTTGTTGAATCTCAACAAGCATGCAATTTTTGGCAAATTCGCCCAACTCGGCTATGCACGCCTCTTTTTGGCTCTGATCGTGAAACTTAGCCTTGCCAAAACGCTCTAAAGCCATATTGGCTAGTTCAACAATGTATCCTCCTTGATAACACCCCTCTGGATATTCCACTCCAAGCCCCCCTAGCTCTTGGATTTTTAAAAACACCGAAAGACCTAGCATTTTAATCTGTACGCCCAAATCATTGACATAATATTCAGGGTGCATTTTAAAACCCAAAAAACGCCCCAAACGGCACAGACTATCCCCAAAAATCGCCCCGCGTGCATGCCCAATATGCAAGGGACCAGTGGGGTTAGCGCTCACAAATTCTAAATAAATGCTCTCCTGCTTGGCTTGTTCTTTGCCAAAATCCTGCCCCAAAGCCAAAGCCCTATCACAAAGCGTATTTAAAAAACTCTCTTGGAGGGTGAAATTAATGTAGCCATTTAAAGCTTCTATGCGTCTAAAGACCTTCTGGCACTCCACATCTTGCTTTAAACGCTCTACTAAATCCAAAGCGATGAGTTTGGGGGCTTTTTTATAACTCTTGGCTAAAGAGAACGCCACCACGCTCGCATAATGCCCTAAATCCCTATCTTTGGGGTGCTCTAAGATGATCTCCACCCCCAAAACCCGTTCTAAAAGGGTTTTGATGGCTTGGTGCATCATAGATGTTGCTTAGGGGTATCGCTAGAAGTTGCGTGTTGGGGCTGGCTGGGTGTGGCTGTTGTGGGTTGTGCGGGCGGGGGGCTATCCACCACCTTAACCTCTTCGGGTTTTGTCTTGCTCTCTTCCTCGTCCTCTTTAATGGCTTTTTTGAAATTCTTAATCCCGCTCCCCAAACCCTTTGCTAGCTCGGGAATTTTTTTAGCACCAAATAGAAGTAAAATCACAAATAAAACAATGACCCAATGCCAAATGCTGGTAAAACCACCCATAAATATCCTTTATTTTTTAAATGGGCTTTATTTTACTACATTCTTACTTTGAAAACCCTAGTTTCCGCTCCACGCCCGATAAAGTGCATCTTTAGGGAACATCTGTTGTTTATAGCGCAAGGTTTTAGCCACGCTCAACACCATCTCTTTAGCCTCTTCTAAATTGTCATTAACCAACACATAGTCAAATAAATCCACCTCTTGGAGTTCTTTAAAAGCACTCTCCATGCGCCTAGCAATGACTGCGGGGCTATCGGTTTGGCGTTTTTCCAAACGATCTTGGAGCACTTGGGCGTTTTTGGTGGTGATAAAAATGGAAGTGGCTTTAGGATAGAGTGCCCTAACACTGCGGTGCCCTTGCACATCAATATCAAATAAAACTAATTGTTTGGCTTGCAAAGCCTCTTGGATGGGCTTTAAAGAAGTGCCATAATAATCATCATACACGCGTGCCCACTCTAAGAATTGCTGGTTTTCAATGCCCGCTAAAAACACCTCTTGGCTCACAAAATAATAATGTTGCCCCTCTATCTCGCCCTCTCTTTGGGTGCGGGTGGTGGTGGAGATGGAGAAATAGACATTTGGGAGGTTTTGGAGCAGGTGTTTAATGAGTGTGCTTTTGCCCGAGCCGCTAGGACCGGCTAAAACCAAGATTTGGTAAGCGTGGTCGCTCATTCTTTATCGACCAACTGGATACGCAAAACCTTATTTTCTAAAATCTTAGGATCGATGGGCAAATCTTTTAAAAGGGTTTGCAAATCTAGCGTGTTTAGGGTGATGGTGGCTGGTGCGCTTGCTTGTGTGGGTGCTTCTGTGGACGGGGCTTGGGGGGTGAGTTGTTGCTCTGCTTGTTGTGGGGTAATAGCCTCTTTAGCCCCTTCTTGAGATTTGAGCGATTCCTCATAAGAACCATCCATCACGCTGGTCATCACAGCAGTTGGGATGTCCTCAATGTGCTCGATTGTTTGGGGTTCTGGGGTTTTGGGGTGGGTTTGTGCTAACACGCTACCGGGCACATCTTGGGTGGAGGGTGGGGCTTGTTCTGCGTCCTCTAATTGTGGCTGTGGCTCCTGTGTTGCTAAGTTTGGTTCTGCTAATTCGGGCTCTGACTCTGCTTGTTCTAGTGCCATTTCTGACTCTACAGCCTTGTCTTCCTCTCCCTCAGACTCTAACTCCCCAATCTCTAACCCCTCGGTTTCTAAAAGTGTGGGTTCTGCTGACTCTGCACTGGATTCTAATGGCATTGGTAACTCTTGGGATTCTAGGGATTCTAACTCCTCTATGCCCTCTAATTGTGGGTGTGGCTCCTCTGTTGCCAATTCAGGTTCTGACTCTTGTTCGGGCGTAACCTCTGACTCTACAGCCTTGGTTTCCCCCCCCTCAGACTCTAATTCCCCAGTTTCTAATGCAGACTCTAACCCTTCAGTTTCTAAAGGTGTGGGTTCTGCTGGCTCTGCACTGGATTCTAATGGCGTTGGCAATTCTTGGGATTCTAGGGGCATGGGTGTAAGGGGTTCTTGTTCTGCCAAAGTGCTTGTGTTTTCCATAGGCTCTATACTAGCCGTTATGCTCTCTGGTGTGTCTTGCAACACTTCGGGTTCTAATAACATGTTTGCTTCTAATTCTAAGGGCTCTTCTAAGGGCTCTATAGGGGGGGCTGGTTCTGCACCCATAGCCTCTATAGAATCCTCCAAGCTAGGCGTTTCTAGGGAGTCTCCCTGCATTTCTTGGGAGGGGGCTAGCTCCTCTATCTTGGGCGTGTCCATTTCAGGCAATGCCTCTAACTCTGTAGTGGGCTCTTGGGAGTCTGTGGGTTGTTCCATAGAGTCGCTGTGGGCAGTTGGATGGGCTTGATTAGGCTCTTGTGCCTCTGTGCTAGGCTCGGTGTGTGTGTCTGCCTTGTTTATGGGTTCTGCCTCTTGGGAGAGGGCTGGTTCTGCTGGTTTTGCAGATTCTAGTGCTTTTGGCATCTCAGATTCCAATTCTAAGGACTCTGCTGGCTTGGCATCTCCCACATCTGCAGAGATAGGGGCTGGTTGCTCCTCTGTGGGTTCATCAGCCAAATGGGTTTGGGTTAGTTCTTGCAAATCTGTAGGGATCTCTTGTATATCAAGTCCGCTCTGCTCCAGCTGCACAACGGGGGGCTCTGTAGTGGCAGTTTCTGTATGGGCTTGTGCTCCAAGCTCTGATTCTTCTAGTGTTACTTCTGATTTTGCAGCAGGGGTGGGTTCTAGTGGGGGGGCGGGTGCTTCTGCCTCTAGGGGGGGTGTGCTTTGTGCAGGTTTAGGCTCTGTATCTGAGTTTTGCGCGCTCCCATCAACTACAGAGTGCATTAGATCGCCCAAATTCTCCCCAGTGCTGTCCATTAAATCTTGGGCTTTGGGGGAGTGTTCTTGGACTAAGTCTTGCAACATATCCGCATGCATGGCATTGGCATGCGTTACCGGAGAATCGGCGGATTCTGCTGGGGGAGTTGGCTTAGAATCCTCCATAGCCACCCCATCGTGTTCATCGTGATCGCTCTCTACGGGTAATAAGTCCTCAATGGAGAACGCCATGCCCGGCTCTGACTCAGATGTGGCTTGGGGGGTGGGCTGTGGCTGTTGTGTGCTTGGGGCTTCTTGGGG
>NZ_FZLB01000056.1:0-16408 GCF_900196775.1 Helicobacter bizzozeronii | reverse complement strand
TGCTCGCCCGCCCTAGCAGCCTCAATAGCCGCATTTAAAGCTAACAAATTGGTTTGCTCGGCGATGTCCTCAATGATGGAAAGCACGCTTTTAATCTCGAGGGCATGGGAGATGAGTGTATTAGAATCATGGGCGATCTCAGCCTGACTCTTAGAGGAACTCAAAGACATTTGGACATGCTGGGTGATACGCTGGCTAAATTGCTCCATCGTGCTATGGGCATCTTGGATTTTATGCGTAGCTCTCTCTAGGAGTTCTAAGGCACTTGAAGAGTTGTGATCCACCTCTTGGCTCAAGTGGTGCATGGTTTCTATGGTTTTGCTCTCAGAGGCTTCGTTAGCTTGGAGAGCCTGTGTGCTATTTTGGATCGCATGGCTGATGGAGATATTGGAGGATAAAATTTTCTTGCCACTCTTTAAAATATCTTGGATTTTTTGGATAAAAAGATTGAAATAGTGCGAGGTGCTGCCCACCTCATCTAATCGTTTGCTCTCTAAACGCTTGGTTAAGTCCGCCTCTTGGCTTTGGGTGAGCGAACCTGCCATTTGGCGCAAACGAGTCAGCGGTCTGAATAAATCCTTTTCAAACACCACAAACATGACAAGCCCGATCACCATAAACACGCCCAAAATATAGCCCAGTGTGCGGAGTGTGTCTAAAAAAATTTGATCATAGGCGTGGTTTAAATCATAACGCAGGTCCAAAATTGCCAAAATATCGCCCATCTTAGAATTGACATGGCAACTCAAACAGAGTTTTTCAGCCACAAAGGGCTGGCGTAACAACACATAGCGATCATTTTCTTCTTGGACCAAACGCACAATTTTATCGCTCTTTTTGTGTAGGAAAATTTGTTGCATCTCGGCATTGTTAGTAAAGCTCTCATTGAGTCCAAATAAGCTGATCACCTCTTGAGAGGGCACAAAGGTAACCTTGACCCCACGGATATTACGCCCATCATCGATTGCGCGTTTTAGTTGCTCTGGATCGCCCGTGAGCGCTGCCTCTTTGACCCCATTGATGAGGGCTTGGTTTAAAACATTGACCAATTCCACGCTTTGCCTAGATGCTAACCGCCCATACCCGATCCTCAAAGTTATATAAACCACCCCGACTACAAATAAAAAGCCAACCACGATATAGATTGTTGCCTTGAACTTGATGCTTTTGAACATTAAACGCCTAATTGTATGGATTTTTAGTATTATAACAGAACATGGGCATGCTTTATTTAATGCATGCTTTTTAGTAATACCTTGTGCTAGAAAGATTATAGATGAAAATTTTAGTGCGTCTGCCTAATTGGCTAGGCGATGGCGTGATGGCAACCCCCTTTTTACAAACCCTCCAAGCGCATTTCCCTAATGCCCAATTAATTTTAGTCGCCCCAGCAAGCGTGTGCGCCCTATTGGAACGCGATGGGGGTTATCATTTGATTGCCGATCACACCAAGAGTGCTAAAAACCGCCTCTTAGCCACCTACAAACTGGCTAAAAGCCTTGCCCCCTGCGATCTTGCCTTTGCCTTGACCAATAATTTTTACTCTGCCCTGCTCTTGTATTGGAGTGGGGCACCCATTAGAATTGGGTATGCTAAAAATCTGCGCTCCTTTTTGCTCACCCACGCACTCCAATTCCAAAACACCCACCAAGTATTGAGCTACTATAATTTGTTATCCCCCCTGATTGATCCCCTGCCAGACGCACCCCCCCTAAAACTCAGTGCTAAACCCTTTGATTTGCAAACCACCCGCAAGACCATTGGTCTAAGTCCGGGGGCGGCTTTTGGGAGTTCTAAGCGTTGGGAGGCGGCGTATTTTACCCAAGTGGCGCGCCATTTTTTAGAACAAGGGCATGCAATCTATTTTCTGGGCGCGCCCAGCGATCAAGAATTGATCCAAGAGATCATCCAGCCCCTAGGCGCACACCCTAACTTATATAATTTATGCGGGCAAACCACCTTGCACGCCTTGATTGATACCATCGCCTCGCTAGACCTCTTCATTGCCAATGACAGCGGGCCTATGCACATGGCTAGTGCTTTGCAAACCCCCCTGATCGCTCTTTTTGGACCCACCATCCCCCTAGTGGGCAAACCTTGGCAACACCCCAAAGCACGCTCTTTGTTTAAAGATCTCCCCTGCTCCCCGTGCAAAAAACGCACATGCCCGATTAAAAGCGGGGGTCCTATTGAGCCCCATGCCTGCATGGTGCGTATCACCCCCCAAGAGGTGATCAACATGGCTAATGCGTTGCTCTAAGAGATGTCATGGAAATTTTTCAGTGCTTCTAGGGTTTCTTGGGCCTTCTTGTTGCCCAATTTGCAGGAACGCTGGAAATAGCTAATGGCTTTCTCTAAATCCTTTTCCACCCCCTCGCCCTGATAGTAAATGATCCCCAAGTTATACAACGCATTGGAGCTCCCCAAATCAGCGGCTTTCTCAAAATAAGACAAAGCCTGTTGGATGTCCTTTTGCACCCCATCGCCCTTGCTATACATCACCCCCAAATTATAACAATCCCGAATGGAGCCTAGTTGGGCGGCTTTGTAAAAGTAAGCAAAGGCTTTTTCCATGTCTTTGGGGACAATCTTGCCCACATGGTAAAGAGAGCCCAAATGGTGCAACGCACTGGTGTTCTCCAACTTGGCAGCTTCCTCATAAAAAAACAAGGCTTGGGGGATGTTTTGGGGCACGCCCCTAGCGTATTCGCACATCAACCCCAAATTGTAATAAGCTTTGTCATCGCCCAACTTGGCGGCTTCTTGAAAACATGAAAAAGCTTGTTCAAGGTCTTTGGGCACGCCCAAACCCTCACTATATATTGTGCCCAAATTGTAATAAGCCTTGGCATGCCCGAGTTTGGCTGCTTGTGTGAAATATTCTAGGGCTTTTTGCTCATCTTTGGCAATCCCTTGATCGCTAGAATAAACCACCCCCAAATTATAAAGTTCTTGGGCTTTTTGACTCCCACCCCGATCGCTCATGGCGTTTAAATTGGCTAGGGCTTGGCTATCCCCCAAATCGGCTGCCTCTTTGTAGTAGGCAATGGCGGTGTATTTATCCTGTTCAACCCCCTTGCCCACGCGGTATAAGTTTGCCAAACTGGCAAGTGCATCGGCATCGCCCATATTCCCCGCCTCTTGGTAAAGCTCAATGGCTTTATCCAGGTCCTTATCCACCCCATCCCCGGATTCATACATGCTAGCTAGGGTGTAGGTCGCCTTTGTAAAGCCCAGTTTAGCGGATTCTTTAAAAAATTCCCGTGATTGTTCGGTATCCTTATCCATGCCCTCCCCACCCTCACACATGATCGCCAAATTATAATATGCCCGTGCATCGCCCATGTCAGCGGCTCTTTTGAAATACTCGATGGCTTGGGGGTAATTTTTAGCCACGCCATGCCCATTATAGTGCATGGTCCCCAAACTCACTAGGGCTCTAACGCTCCCTAAATTGGCAGCTTGCTCATAAAGTTCTAGGGCTTTTTGGTAATTCACCCCCACGCCCTTGCCCGTGCGGTACATCAATGCCATGTAATTGATCGCATTGACATCATTAAATTCCGCCCCCTGTTTGAAAAAATCCAAAGCCTTTTGGTAGTCCTTTTTAATCCCCTTGCCCAAGTTATACATCACGCCCAAATTGACAAACCCTTGACTATCCCCCAAATTTGCTGCTTGTTGGAAGTAATTGAGCGCGCGCGCATCATCTTGACTAACCCCCCTCCCATTAGCATACATCACCCCAAGCCCCACCAATGCCCGCGAACTGCCCAAATCAGCGGCTTGTTCGTAATTTTTAAGGGCTTCTGCATAATCCCTACTTTTATAGGCTTGGTGGGCTAGGAATAGATAGTATTTAGCCGAGCCGGGCTCAATATCCCCTAAAGTCTCTGACTCTTCCTCTAAATCCTCCTGTATCTCTTCTTCTTCAGTGGGGCTGATTAATTCTTTTGATTTTAACTCATCTGGCATGTCTGCTCCATTTGACTATAAAGTTTTCTTGATCTGCGCTACCACCTCTTGGATCGCTTGTTGGCTCACATGTTGGAGAGCGCGCATCACGCCTTCTGATTTTTCCCCCTCCCCTTTGGCAGACTGTGGGCTCACCTTTTCATGTTTGGCGATCAAATAGGTTTGTGTGCCTTGCGGCGTGCTGATGTCATAGCCCAACACAATTTCGGCTTGCTGGTGATCGCCTTGATCTAAGATCCCAAAGGATAGAATATTGAGCTTGAGCGTGGCATGGGGGAGGGCACTATGGGGGGGGAGACTCACAAAGACACATTCTTTAAAGGCCTGCAAGATCACCATGGTTTTGAGCATGTTTTTAGGGAGATCCACAAATTGTTGGTGTTTTTCGTAGTGAATTTCGCCTTGGGCGTTCTTAAACACGACCTCTTTAGTGTTGAGTAAATCCGCACTCAAAATCCCCACGAGGCTAATGCTCTTGGTTTGGGGGCATTTTTGGGGCGCCACTTGCGCCGCATTGAGATCGTAGGTGGTGATCTTGGGCAAAATTTGTTTGAGATTGAGATTCAAGCACCCATGCAAACTGAGTGCCAAGCCCGTATAAGCGATTGCCCGTTTCATTTGCGATCCCCAAAGATGGTTTTATAGGGGTTGGCATCAAACTTATCAATCAAACTCGATCCTTTTTGCACGAAGTTATCAATATTGCGTAAGCTCAGTTGCATCTGCATCACTAAGGGCGTGAGCATGGTTTTAAAGTCATATTGTTTGTCGCGAATCTTGGAATCAATGTCTAAGACCAAGCGATTCCCATGATCGGCTAGAGTTTGCACATGATCGGATAAAGTCTGCACATGGGTAACTAGCTCCTCGCCCTTGCCCAAAGTCTGCGTGGCTTTGGCAAGCAAAACATCAATGGCATCTTTGGTTTTGTCTAAATTCTGGGTTGTTTTTTGGATTGAGGCGATGATTTTGCTTAAATTTTCAATGTTTTGGGGGCTTAAGAGCTTATCAATGTTCTTAATGATGTAAAGCACTTCATTGGAGATACGCCCCGCATCGCCGGTGAGCTGTTCTAAAAAACTCTGCTCGTAGTGCAAGATGCGTTCATGGTCATTTTCAGTGTAAAACTCCTTAGAGTTACTTTGTATCAAGCTCAAATATTTTAGCCCAACAAGCCCTTGGGATTCGACCTTAAGCGAGGAGTCCCGTTTAACAGGCACTTTACTTTGGATTTGGATGATGAGCTTAACCACGCCCAAATGCCCCTTATCAAACCCCACGCTTTTCACCGATCCGATCTGAATCCCCTTGTAATTGATGGGCGTATTGGCCGCAATGCCATTTAAGTCCTTATCGGTATAAACCACATAGTTAAGGTATTTTTTATCCTCAATATTGACATGCCCTAACCACAGGATAAAAAAGACCATCGCCACCATGCATGCTAGAAAAAGCCCGCCAATGAGGGTATAATTCACATGCCTTTCCAAAATTTCTCTCCTCTTGTCGAATTAAATAAGTTCCCCTCTTCTAAGGGGCGATCATGGGCACGCTTGATAAAATCTTGCAAGGTGCCATCAAAATCGATCAAACCATCCTTGAGCATGATAAAACGATCGACCGCATTTTTAATCGAATCTAAATCGTGGGTGATCATCACCACGCTTAAGTGTAGGGATTCTTTGAGCGAGATGATCAATTCATCAAATTTATCAGCCGAGTAGGGGTCTAGCCCGCTGGTGGGCTCATCTAAAAATAAAATCTCGGGGTTAGTCGCCATCGCGCGCGCCAGCCCCACGCGTTTTTTCATCCCCCCACTGAGTTCATAGGGGTAGAGCTCATAAGTTTGCTTGCTCAAGCCCACCCGATCCAGCCACATTTTAGAGATTTCCACAATGTTTCTAGGCGGATAAAATCCATGTTCTTCTAACATGATTCCCACATTCTCCAAGACGGTCAGTGAGCTATAGAGCGCGCCAAATTGGAAGAGCACGCCGATTCGTTGGAAAATCTTATGTCTTTGGGATTCTTTGAGCTTCCAAATATCCTCCCCAAATACTTTGATCGTGCCTTTAACGGGGCGGTTAAGCAAAATCAAACTGCGTAAAAGCGTGCTCTTCCCACTCCCACTCCCCCCCAAAATTGCCAACACCTCCCCTTTTTGCACCTCAAAGCTCACCCCGCGGTGAATCAGGCGATCCCCATAGGCGTTATAGACTCCCTCTACTTGAATCAAGGCATTTTGTGCGCTCATAGACTCCCTAGATGTTGAGTTTGCTAAAGATGACAGAAAAGAGCGCGTCTAAGAAAATGATCCAAAAGAGGGCATTCACCACGCTAATGGTGGTTAAACGCCCAATAGACTCGGTATCGCCCTTGACCTCAAACCCCCGCATACACCCCACTAGAGCGATGGCAAACCCCCAAAAGGGTGCCTTGACCATGCCCACAAAAAAATGCGACATCCCCACATTTTCATGCAAGCGGGCGACATAGTGCGTAAAACCCACATTTAATTGGAATTTAATCGCCAGCATCGCCCCCAACAACGCAAAGGTGTCGGCAATAAAGACCAATAAGGGCATGGCAATCACCAACGCCAACACACGGGGCAAAACCAAGAATTGGAAGGGGTTTAAGCCCATGGTTTTCATTGCGTCCAACTCTTCGGTAATTTTCATCACCCCAATTTGGGCGGTGAAACTAGAGGCACTCCGCCCTGCCACCACCAAAGCCAAAATAAAGGGACCCATCTCCCTTAAAGCCAGTTTGGCGGTCATCTCAATACTCATCATGGGAAATCCCATTTGCTGCAGCTCCACCGCCCCTTGCAAGGCGATGGCAAACCCCACCACAAAGACGGTTAAAATGCTTACAGGCAAAACCTTAAACCCGCTCTCATTGATATGGTGGGCTAGGGGGGCTAGGCAAAGAGTCTTGGGGCGAATCAAAACCAACCCCAGATAATAGACCACCATGCCACAAAAATTAAAGGTGTTGAGTAAAGTCCCATAAAAGGAAGCCACGCCCCGCCCCAATTTCTCTAGGGGGTTTTTGAAGGTGCGCATGGCATGTTCTTGTTTTAAAATACTGGGATCTTCTCTAATCCAGTTCTCCACCACTTCTAGCACCCGCGCGATGTAGGCATTGGCGTTGAGGAATTTTGGTTTTTTGTGCCCGAGCAAATCATAGAGCAACATCAAAAATACAAAATCAACGCTATCCACTCCCTTAAAGTCAATCGCCTGAATTGAGGGGGCATTTTCTAAAACACTTTTTAAATGAGAGAGGGCACTAGAGGGGACTCTAAAATCCCAATTCCCTTGCAAAACCAAGGTGCCCGCTTGGACATAGGCATCTAATGACCGCTTTTTGCTTACCAAAAAACCCCTTTCAAAGGCAAAAAACTCAACATCACACCACCACAATTTTATGTTATTATACAACAAATATCAAACATTAAAGTTCATAGGGTTATGTGCATTTGTGTCTTTTAAAAAAGCTTCTTGGGTGTGGCTTGCTGGTGTTGCCCTTGCTAGCCAAAAATTCCAAGTTACCCAAATCTTTAGAAACCTTACTCAAAGAAGAGGATAGTTATACCCGCCTAGTCAATAAACACCGCCGCCTCAAACAAAAAAACGGCGGGTATTTTGGTGTGGGTCTGGGCATGATCAATATCAAAAAAAATTACAAAAATACCAAGCTGGAGAGTTTCCCCATTATTTTGAGTTTGAAGGGGGGCTTGCAGACTTTCTTTGAACACTATGTGGGGATTCGCGTCTTTTTTGCTTTGGATTTAGCCACTTCTAAGGCAAATTGGCTCTTTAAAGCCACCCCCTCAACTTCCTTTTTTGGCATGGCGAGTGCGGGTTTTGAGATTCCTATGGAATTTAGTTTGACCCGTTCTTTTAAACACTTTTTGGGCTTTTATGGCGGGGTGGGGGCAGGGGCGGTGATCTATGCCGATCGCGCTAACTTCCAAATCCGCAACAAACAAGCCATCTATGATTTTGGGCTGGTGATTCAGGGGGGCATGGTCTTAACGCTTTATTCCAAACACCGCATTGAGGCTGGCTTTAAGGTTTTGCCCGCTGACAAAAATACGCAAGACTCCCAACGCTTTGCCACTTCCTTAATGTTTAGCTTGATGTATCTTTACAAGTTTTAAAAGAGTTTTTCTAAAATCGCGCTTTGCACCAAGAACATATAAAGGGCTGTCCCCACCGCCACGCTGATCATAAAAACACGCAATAGCCCATGCACGATTGCCACACTCACAATCGCTAAAATTTCATTGAGTCCATAGGGGGGTGCGCCAAAAGACCCATCTTTGATCCCATAAATGATCAACATGCCCACCGCTCCTGAGCCAAACATGCGCCCCAAATAGAGCACCCAGCTAGGCGCTTTTCTTTTGGCATTGAAGATCAAGAAGGAAAAGACCTTAAAAGCGTAGGTGGTTAGGGCTGTGATCACCCAAGCCATTAAAATATACAAACCCAACATTTCTAATCCAAACGGCGTTTAAAGAGCAAGAAGATCACCACCATGATCGCCAAAGTGGGCAATAAAAAGTGGGACTTGCCAAAAATGATAAAACACACCAGCGCGCTGGTCAGCCCAATTAAGGCGGGTGCATGCCGATTGGTGCTTTTCCATTGCTCCATAAAGATCACCACAAAAATACTCACCATCACAAAGGACATCCCCCGCACATCTAATTTAAAGCTATCCCCTAGCAAAGAACCCAGTAAAGTCCCCAACACCCAATAACTTTGGTTTAACAACGCAATGGCGAGCATGAAATCCTCACGCACCGATTGTTTGGGCTGGGCGGCATTTAAGAGCATGAAGGTTTCATCGCTGAGGGCATGCGCCATGTAGTAAAGGCGTTTTTTCATGCCAGCAAAAGGCTCAATCATCGCAATCGCATAGCAAATTTGGCGCGCATTGACAACAGCCACCAATAAAAAGATACTCAGCAAACTGGCATGCACGCTCACCAAAGCCACGACCATGAACTGCACCGCCCCGGCATAGACAAACAAGCTCATGCAAAGGGCAGCCAACACCCCATACCCATTTTGTTGCAAGAAAATCCCCAAAGCCATGCCCATCAATAAATAACCCAAACAAATGGGGATCGTGTGGGGGAAGGCTTCTTTAAAGGCTAACATCAAAGGTGTTTTCAACATGGCTAACCCTTCCGTGTTAATCTAAAAGACCCCCAAAGCAGGGCGATAAAAGCAATCACAACAAGGGCACTCAGGTGGGTAAGAGTGGCGCTCAGATCAGCCCCTAGCTGGTTTAACATCACCATTCCTGAGATGGCATGGTAGGCAGGCACGGCTTGCAAGAACACCTGCAAAACACTAGGCAAGAGCTCAAAGGGCCAAATAAAGCCCATCATAAAGATCATGGGCAAGGAAGCTAGCAAGAGGATTTGGGTTATGCGGATGGGCTTTGAAATGTAGGTGCCTAACACCACCCCACAGCTTGCCGTTGCCAATAAAAACACCGCTCCAAAGGCTAGGAGCGTGGTCGGGTTGGCATGGATGTGGATATGATAGTAGGGGAAGAGCACCCCAAAATACAAGAAAATATAAAAGAGATAAACACCCATAAAACACAGACAACGCACTAAAATTGCCCCCAAAGCCTCTAAAAAGCTGGAGGCTTGTAGGCGGGTGTTGGGCGTGCAGGTGAGCATGCCCGTGCCCATCAATAAGGTTTGGTGCAAGATGAAAATCAGGGCGTTAGCTAGGGCGTAGTTCAGATAGCCCAAAGAGGGGTTGTAAAGGGGGATGGATTGCAGGGTTAAAAGATGGGGTTCTTGGGGGCGTTGGGATTCAAAGCGGGCTTTGTGGCGTTTGATTTGATCGCCTAATGCGTTGATCACATCTAGGGTGGCGTTAGCAATAGCAGCATAGATTAAAAAGTAATTGGCATTGGCATAAAGCTCGACATGTGCGGGCGTGCTGGTGTAAATTTGGCGTTCAAAAAACTTAGGAATCAACACAATCCCATAGACTTTTTCATGTTCTAAAAGTGCCTTAGCCTCTTGCATGGAACTAGGGCGGTAGGCGATGCTAATGCCTTGCGTGCTCTCTAGCATGCCAATAAGCCGCCTAGAAAGTGCGCTCTGATCCTCATCCACAAGCGCGATTTTTTGCTTGGTTACAATGTCGCTCTTGTAGGGCAGGGGGTAGAGCAGGGCATAAAAAAGCGGACCAACCACAATGATAAACACCACGCCCGCATGCGTGAAAATTTTTTTAAACTCGGCTGCAAAAAGCCCTAGCATCTTTTTTCTCTCAAGGCATGGACTAACAAGCCTAAGGGCAAGAAGAGCAAGAAAAACCACATCTTAGAGAGCGAGGCAAGGGCTAAAGAGACTCCCTCTTGATAGTGCAACAGAGCGATAAAGGACTTGATAAAATAGGTGATGGGTAAGAGTGATCCCCAAAACTCCCCTAATATAGGCATGTTGGGCGTGGGGTAGGTTACCCCCACAAAGGCTAAAGAGGGGGCGGTGTAGGCAGCAATCACGGAGGCAGTGCGTAGTGGGTCGTTAAGGAGGGCATGCAGGGCAACTACCACGCTAGAGACACACAACACTAATAAAACAATGGCTAAAAGGAAAACCCCCAAATGCGCATCATAGGGTTTTAAGAAAAACACCATCAAAAATCCCCAAAAGCTAAAAATGGCGGTGTTGAGCCCCAAAGCCCCTAAGATGTCGCTTAGACTAGAGCATTGCAACAAGAAATTAAGCATGCCTAAAGCCACGATGATTTGCCACATGCAGGGCAAAATCACGCTGGATAAAAATTGTGCGTAGTTGTTGTCCTCGTTATAAAGGCGGTGCAAATTCACATGCAAGGGGAAGGCTAGGGCTTTGGCGGTATTGAGATCGCTATGCGTGGCTAGGTTTCTAGCCACATCGTTTTTGATCCCTAAAGTGAGGAGGGTTTGTAAGAGCGCATTAGCAATGGACTTACCCACCAACACAAACTCAGCGTTGTAATAGAGCGCTACGGGGGTTTTGATCCCTAGCTTGATCTGCCTCTCCAAATTTTTAGGCAGGACCACCACCCCATAAATTTCTTTATTAGCCAAAAAGGGCTTGGCTTGATCCAAACCGCTATAAAAATGCTTGAGGTTGAGGTAGCTACTGGCATTGAGCGCGCTGATGATCTCTTGGCTCATATGGCTATGATCCAAATCCACCACCCCCACATTTAAGCGGGTGGGGATTTCTTTATAAAAAATCGCCGCAATGAGCCCCCAAAGCACTAAGGGTGCCACAAAGCACAGCCCCAAGCTAAATTTATCATGCAAAAATTTAGCCAGCATGCTTTAAGGCTTAGGGATATTCACTAAAACGCTCATACCCACCCGCAAATCTTGCATTTGGCTTAAAGGGGTCGCCTCAATACTAAAGCTTTTCATGTCATAGCTCTTGCTCGCACTCGTGCTCTTCCATGTGGCAAAATCCCCCATCACAGCGACATGGGTTACTTTAAATTCCAATTCTTTTTGCAAGGCAGGCACATAGCCCTTAAAGCTAGAGCCCACGTTAAATTGTTGCAAGTATTTTTCTGGCACGCTCAAATTCAGCCACGCATGCGCGGTGTCGGTTACCAAGACCACCGGGAAGCCCTTAGGGCTTAACTCCCCGCTATAGAGCAAAACATTACTCACTTCCCCATCTATGGGGCTGTAGGCATTTTTATCATGCAAAAAGGCTTGCACTTCATTAAGTTGCCCTAAAGCGGCACTCTCCTTAGCTTGGGCAGCAATTTTAGTCTCTGAGCTAGCCCCCTCTAGGGCAAGTTTGTATTGTTGGTAAGCCGCATTTTTGTTAAAGGTGGCACTCTGAAAAGCCGCATAAGCTTCATCGCGTTTTTGTAAGCTCGCCACGCCCTGATCGTAAAGTTCTTGGATGCGTTTATAAGTTTCTTGAGCCAAATCGCTTTGGGCTTTAGCGGCTTGATAAACATCTTTAGCGCTCTTGATGGTTTGGGAACGAGTCCCTTTAAGCACCTCATCTTTTAGTGCCCGTGCGGCTTTGTGGCTGGACTTAGCTTGTAAAAGTTTGGCTTCAGCCTCGGGGCTATTGATCACAAACATTAACGCCCCTTTTTTGACAATATCCCCCTTTTTAACCAGCACATTTTCCACGCGTCCGGCTAATTTGGAGCTCACGCTATACTCTCTAGCCTCTATAAAGCCTTGCAGGCGTTGTGCCTTATGGTTGTAGGCTTGGTAATACAAATAGCCCAGCCAACCTAAGAGCACTAGGGCTAAAAGGACAATCATCACCAGAATATTTGTAGTTTTAGTCTTGGGCATGCCCTCTCCTAATAAACAAAATCATAGAATGAATCGATGCGATCACTTAAAACCATCAAATCCACTAGGGAACTGATGTATTTAAACGCACTGGTCTTTTGCTCCACCAAGATTCCAGATAGCGAGTTGCGTGCATCCACAACTGAAGCATTAGTGCTCAAGCCTTGGTTAAACGCCTCTTCTTGGAGTTTGAGATTTTCTTTAGCTAACTCCACACTAGCGTTCAAGCTTTGGTATTCCTTCAAAGAGGCTTGGCATTGTAAATAAGTTTTATGCACCAATAACTCCATATCTTTTTTAGCTTGGCTTTGTAGCGCGCTCACTTGCAACTCATCAATTTTAGCCGCTTGGTAGTGCATCACACGCCCCCCCGGGGTCAAAATGGGCAGTTTTGCCCCCACGCCCACAAACCACTCCGGCACCATATTGGTGAGCGGGGAATTATTCTGTTTCATCACATACGCCCCAAAGAAGTTAAAGTGGGGCAAAAACTTAGAGATTTGTAATTTTGTCATCTCTCTAGCACTCTTTTGCTTGATGGCTAAACTTTTTAACGCTGGATAAGAACTCAAGGTCTCTTGGATAAAAAAATCCACATTGGGTAGGGCTTTGGAGCGTAAGTGCAGGTGGGCTGTGGGGGCAAAGTGGAGCTTGGAGGCGGGCATGTTAGCACTGGATAAAATGGTGTTAAACGCTAGGGTGGCAACTTCTAGGGAGTCTCTAGCCTGCATGGTTTTAATCTTGCTTTTTTCATACGCCACAGAGGCACTCAGCACCTCCAC
This sequence comes from Helicobacter bizzozeronii, assembly GCF_900196775.1. Taxonomy (NCBI): domain Bacteria; kingdom Pseudomonadati; phylum Campylobacterota; class Epsilonproteobacteria; order Campylobacterales; family Helicobacteraceae; genus Helicobacter; species Helicobacter bizzozeronii. Next base: position 3,296 of record NZ_FZLB01000056.1, on the reverse strand, counting down.
CCGTGCGATCTGCCCTGCCTTTTGGCGTTTGAGCGCATTTTGATAATGCTTTAAATGCCCCTCCTCTACCCCTTTGAGCACCTCTAGCACCTCAATATTGAGCACCAAGCCATAATAAATTTTGACCAACTCTTGGAAGGTGGAAAGCCGTTTGAGCCGTGAAACCTCCATCGAATCTTTATGGGCTAGGGAGGCTAACTTGCTCATATAAAAGCGCGCCCCGCCCATGTAAAGCGGATAGATGATGCTTAAAGCCCCCATGACCACATTTTGTTTAGAAAACAAAAAAGGCTCGCTTAAAAGCCCCATTAAACCCGAAGTCCCTTGCGCGATCGCCCCGCCTATGACATTCCCCAACCCATTTAAAGGGGGGGGCATGTGGGCTAGAGGGGCTTTTAAGGAGTTTTCCAAACCTCTTGCGCCCTCTTGGATTTGGGCGCGTTTGCTGGCACTAAAGGGCTGGAGCTCAATGGGCTTACCCAAATGCACATAAAAGGCACTCAAGTCAATTTCGGGCAAAAAGGAGAGTTTGGCAGCAGTGCTGAGTTTCTTAGCCTTTTTTTGGGCATAATCTTGGGCTTTAATGCCCTCATAGTTGGAGAGCACCATATCCCATGCTTGTTTGAGCGAGATGAGTGAGGGATGGGTTGAAAAAATCTGTGGAGAAGCCTTGAGGGCTTGCAGGGTATCAAAATCGGTGGGTTGATCCAAAGAATCGCCTAAAGCCACATCCCCTAAAAGCCCCACCAACAACGCCCACCGCAACACTTGATTTTGTGTCATCTTGCGCTCCTTAAACCAGCAACTAAATGTCTTTCTTCATCAATTTGAGCTTTTTGATCCGCGCCTTATCCATATCCAGCACTTCAAAAATGCAGTGCGCATCGCCCACCACATCGCCTACTTCGGGTAGTCGCTCCAAGAGACTAAAAACATACCCCCCTAAGGTAACCTGTTCGTAATCTTGATCGAATTTGACTCCCAAAACCTCCTCCACACTCTCCAAATCCACCATGCCATTGCATTCAAAGGTGTTTTCATCTAGCTGTTTGATCCCCTCGCGTTTTAAGTCGTGCCGATCGTAAAGATCGCCCATGATCTCCTCAATGATGTCATCAATTGTTAATAGACCCGAAGTGCCCCCGTATTCATCCACCACCAAAGCAGTGTGTATCTGCTGTTTATTCATTTTAATCAAAATCTGGGAGATAGATGCGCTCTCAGGCACAATCAACATTTCTTTGAGGATTTTTCTTAGGTTTTGGGTGCTAGAGAGGTTGGTATTCTCCAATAAAGAGGTGGAGAGCACATCTCTAATATGGACCAGCCCCAAGATATTGTCCTTACTCCCCTCACAGCATGGGTAGCGGGTGTAGGAGTTTTTCAAAATGATCTGGATATTATCCTCATAGGAATTACGCACATCCAAACAAACCATGTCATTTCTGGGTGTCATGATCTCTTTAGCGCTTGTGTCTGAAAAATCCACCGCATTTTTGATAATTTCCTCTTCCACATAGTCAATCACCCCCCCCCTTAAACTTTCCCCCACAATGATCTTTAACTCCTCCTCAGAGTGCGTGCTGTCATCATGCTGGAGTTCGATTCTAAAGATTTTAAGCACGATTCTAGCCAAAAAATCAAAAAGATTGACAACCGGATAGGAGATCAGCCAAAAGGCATGCAAGGGTCTAGCCACCCAAAGCACCACCTTTTCGGCATGCACAATCGCAATGGACTTAGGCACAATCTCGCCCAAAATCACATGGAACAAGGTGATAAGACTAAAGGCAATCACCACACTAATGCCATGCGCTAGGGCTTGGATATTCTCCAAGTGCAACCATTTTTGCAAAAAGATCGTGATAAAATGCGCAATGGCGGGCTCGCCTAGCCAACCTAGCCCCAGCGATGCGAGCGTGATGCCTAATTGCGTGGCGCTTAGATAAGTGTTGATCGAGGCGTTGATCTTAAGGGCTAAAATGGCGTTTTGATCGTTTTGCAAACTCAACTCTTCTAACTTGGAACGCCTAACCTTGACAATGGCAAACTCAGAGAGCACAAAAAAGGCATTGAGTAAAACCAAGAGGAATGCAAGAGCGGACATTAAAATCGGCTCATAAAAATCCAATCACTCTCCTTCAAATTTTCATCCGCATACTATAGTCTATTTTCAATAACCATGCTTTACAAGCGTTCTACAAGGCTAAACACATCGATCAGATAATACCCCCCCGCACCCAAAAGAGCCGATACAGGGACGGTGATTAGCCAAGCAGTGATGATCTTTTTGATCACCGAGCGTTTGACTAATTCGCTTTTATAGGCTTTTTTCAAGCGTTTGCGCTCTTTCTTGCTCAAGCCCACCGCATATTCTAAGGTGTTGTTCTCTTTTTGGAGAGTCTTCAAATAAGCTAACATCTCTTTTTTTTGCTTGGGATTGGCTTTCTCAAAGCGATCTAAAAAATTCTTGATCACCTCTGTATTTTCGCCATAGTGGGCATCTAAGATCATTTGTTTCATCTCAAAGAGGCGTTTTTGCAAGAACTCCCGCAAAAACCCCACCCCAAAGACCGCCCCAATGGTGATATGCGTGGAACTCACTGGCAAGCCCAGTTTTGAAGCCAGTAACACCGTGATCACGGTCGCCATCGCGATACAAAAGGCTTGCATTTTATCTAACTCCGTGATCTCACTCCCCACGGTTTTAATCAGCTTGGGACCATAAAGACTAAGCCCCAAAGCAATCCCAAAGCCCCCAATAGACATGATCCACAAGGGCGCATAAGCGGTGCTGGGCATAGGATTACCCCATTCACGCAAGCTTTGCACAATGGCAGCCAAAGGACCAACCGCATTAGCCACATCATTAGCCCCGATATTCATCGCCATATACCCCCCCACCACCGTGGCTAAGACCAATAAGGGCAAATGGAAACTCACATTCCCTAAAAAGAGTGCCACACCCGCAATCACCACGACAAACACGATGGCAAGCGTGATCTTGACATTGTCTCTTTGGAGTTCTTTAAAGGCCTTTTGGAACGAACCGCTTGTTTTAGATTTCATGTGGAGCTTTCATATGGGCGAGACTTTAATATAAAATTCTCTAAGAAATGCTTAAAAACGATCCACTTAAAGCGGTTGGTTATCCATTTGAATGGTTAGGGGTTATTGCTGCAACAAAAAAGAAAAACTCTCAGTTATTAGGTTTTGAAATACTAATTAACAAGTAGATTGTTACTTTTTAGACATTTTGTTTACTTTTTTATGGTACATTCACCCATTCACCCATT
>NZ_FZLB01000101.1:0-2691 GCF_900196775.1 Helicobacter bizzozeronii | reverse complement strand
ACAGCACAGCACAGCACAGCTTTAAGCGTTCTCTTTTAAAAGCAACGGCTTTAGGTCTTTTTTCTCTTGTTTCTTTAAGCGCAGAAAAAAACGGCGCATTCATCGAGGGCGGGTTCCAGTATTCTAATTTTGAGCGTTCTAATAAGACGAGTGGTGCTAACGCATTGTCATTTTTTAATGGTTATACGGGCGTGGCTGCTGGTAGCTCGGGCAAGTTTAATGGCAACCTCTTTGGGGCAGATATCCAGTTTGGTTACAAGCAATTCTTTGGGCAGAAAAAACACTGGGGTTTGCGTTATTATGGGTTTTTCAGCGGACAGGGTGGGGATTATCCTTATGAATATCAGGTTTTTAATAACACGACTGGGACATCTTCAACCAAGAAAAGTAGCCAGCCCTCGGCTAATCTCTTTTATGGCGTGGGGATCGATGCACTCTATAACTTCTATGAAAAAAATAACCAAGCTTACGGGGTCTTTGTGGGTGTGATGATTGGGGGGAGTAGCTGGCTAGAGGGCGGAGGTAAGGCTAATGGGCAATGCCGTTATACAAATCCTAATCCCAATAGCAATAGCACCGCTTGCATCAGCATGAATGACTATTATGCAGACTTTGCAAGCTTGATAGACAAGAATAAAGAGATTAGTAAGCTTTTGCAAGCCAGTGTCTCGCCTACTTTCGTGCAGTTCATCTTTAACATCGGGTTTAGGGCTAATTTGACCAAACACCAAGGCTTTGAGGTGGGTATCCGCATCCCCACCATTGATGACCCCTACTTCAAAATGAAGACATTGCAACAGATACAACAGATATATGGCAATGTCGCCAAAGGGGCACAGGGCACGATGGTTTTTAGACGCAACATCGCTGTCTTTGCCAACTATGTCTATAACTTCTAGGTCCTAGCCCTTTAAGTCCCCCCAGTTAGTGGCTAAGTTGGCATGGCAACTTAGAGGCACGCTTAGGGGGTAGATATTTTCCATCAGCTCTTTTAAATCTTGGGCGATCTGGGGGGCTTGCTCTTGGGGCACTTCTAAGATGATCTCATCATGCACTTGCACGAGCATTTTAATTAGGGGGCGATCTTGAATGTGCTCTTGGATTTTGAGCATGGCAAGCTTGACTAAGTCGCTAGCACTGCCTTGAAAAAGGGTATTGACCCCTTCGCGTAGGTAATCTGCTTTGAGTTTGGGGCTAGCTTGGCTAAAATCAAAATGCCGTTTGTGCCCTAAAAGGGTGGTGATCTCCCCCTCTTGCTCGATGCGATCTTTGAGTTGCTCTAAGAAATCTTGGATCGTGGGGAAGGTGTTAAAATAGTGTTGGGTGTATTTTTTAGCCTCTTCTAGGCTGATTTTGAGCGATTGGCTCAGGCGTTTAGCCCCCATGCCATAAATCAAGGCAAAATTAATACTCTTGGCAATGGCGCGTTTTTCTAAAGCCTGATCGCCAAAGAGGGCTTGGGCGGTGTTTAAATGGATGTCTTGATCTTGTTTAAAGGCGCTAATCAAGTGGGCATCTTGGCTAAAATGGGCTAAAAGGCGCAATTCAATTTGGGAGTAATCAATGCCCAGCAACAACATGTGGGGGCTGGCAATAAAGCCTTGGGCGATCTTCTTGCCTAAGGGCGTTCTGATGGGGATATTTTGCAAATTGGGGTGGGCGGAGCTAAGTCTTGAGGAGGCGGTGGTGTTTTGGTAAAAGGTGGTGTGGATTTTGCCCGCTGTGTGCTGGTCTAAGATGGGCTGTAAATAGGTGGATTGGAGTTTGAAAATCTCGCGGTATTCTAGGAGTTTGTCTAAAAGGGCATGGACATCAATTCCTTGCACGCTTTGGGGGGCATTTTCTTGCAAGGTTTTTAAACTCAGCTCATCGGTGGAAAAACCCGTTTTGTTTTTCTTGATCCCCTTAGTGGGTAGGGCGAGTTGTTGGTATAGCAGTTGCGCCCATTGTTTGCTAGAATTGATATTAATAGGCCCCACCATCTCTTGGATACTTTGTTGCAAATTCTCTAAGTCTCTGCCAAACTGGGCATAGAGGGCTTGGAAATACTCCCGATCAATGCTAAAGCCATGCCCTTCCATCTCAAAAAGAGTTTCTAAAAGCGGGTATTCTAGATCGTGGGCGATTTGCCACAGATCAGGACTTAGGGTGCTTTGGTAATGGCTGTAGGCTTGTGCGATGAGGCGGGTATTATCCAGTGCCAAATTAGCAAGGGTATTAAAATTGACCTCCTTAATGGCGTGCAAGGGGTGGGCTTGGCTTTTAAAAACTTGGGCTAATGCGCTGATCGTGGGCTCTAGGCTGGAGTTAGCCAGCCATGCCAAAAGGGCAATGTCATCATAGCACTTGGGTAGGGGGATGTTTGTAGCCCTAAAGGCATTGAAAAGGTCTTTGAGCTGGTAGCCAATGATGTGGCGTTGGTAGAGGGCGTGCAAAAAGGGCGTAAAATCTTGGCGCATATCCACAAAGATAAAGGGATGTGTGTCTAATTTTCCCGTAATTGCTAAAATGCCAAGAGCGAGCACCTCCTTAGGTGTTTTGACCAGCTGGATAGCGCACCGATCAAAGGGGGTTAGCCACTCTGAGGCTTGCTTGGAGGTGTAGGTGGGGAGTTTGGGGGTTAGGGGCGTGCTTTCAAAAAGTGTGGTGGGTGTGATCTGCTTGAGCAGGGCAAACATTTCGTATTTTTTA
>NZ_FZLB01000063.1:0-1181 GCF_900196775.1 Helicobacter bizzozeronii | reverse complement strand
TAGAACAAGTTTTAGAGCTAGGGTAGAATCTATCAATTTTGATTACTTGGGTTTTTTTCTCTAGGATAGCCACAAACTCACCAAAAGCCAAATCATTAACCTTACGCCCCCAAAGTTTAACCATACCCTTTAGGTTCAAATCTTCAATGAAAATATGGCTGTATTGTTTGGCTAGACTATTGGCTAGCTTGTGGAAAAAGTCTTTTCTAAGATGAGCCACCTTGCGGTGCAATCTAGCAAGCCTTAGTCTAGCCTTTAAGCGTCTATGGCTACCTCTTTTCTTTTTGGATAGAGAGCGACTGCAAGCACGAATTAAAGGCAAANNAGAAATAACCGCCTAGCTTATCTCTTTTAATGGTTAAAGTCTTAGGCTTGCCATTGAACTCGTAGGTTTTGACAAACTTAAAAGCATAGCCATTAAAAGAGATAATGTTGTCTTGGATTTTGTAGCCTGTTTTCCCTTTAAAAGTGAAAGATTGATACAGAGCCACTCTTTTAAATCTAGGAGGTCTGCCCTGCTTTTTGAAAAACTTCTTATAAGCCTTGTCTATTCTCTCTACTAACTCCTGCAAAGTTTGAGAGCCTAGAGTTTTTAAAAAAGCAAAGCGTGCTGTTCTCTTTAGTTTGGTGATATGTTTTTGCAGAGTATAGAGCTTTAAGTGTTTCTTGTAGAGCCTATAATACCTCTTATGCAAAGCGACACAATGGTTATAACAAATGCCATAAAAGCGCAGAAGTTTGCCGATGTGCTTATTTTTGCTTGAATTGTAGAGTTTCTGCTTGTAGGCGATTAACATAGTCTTTCCACTTGTTTTTTTGTTTAAGTCTTTCAGAGTTTTGTTGGTTGGCGATGTATTGCTTAATCACCTCCAAAGGCGCACCCCCTACAGAAGAGATAAAACAAGAGTTCGTCCATAGTGTAGGCAATCTAGTTCTCAAGTGTGCAAACTCTTGTCTTAGAAGCCGACTACTTCTACCCTTAGCCGTCCTAATAAACTTCATCACCCCAAAGCTCGGATCAACTTCCGCTAAGATGTGGATATGGTCTTTATCTGTCTCCATCTCTAAAATCTCTACTTCTAGCTCTTGTGCCACTTCCAAAATGATTTGTTTGAGCCTTATCTCCACCTGATCTACAAGGACTTTTCGTCTATATTTGGGACACCACACAATATGGTATT
>NZ_FZLB01000060.1:0-8848 GCF_900196775.1 Helicobacter bizzozeronii | reverse complement strand
CTAAAACCCCCACCCCCAAAGATTTGGGATAAAATATCATCAAAGTTGGCATTACGCCCCTGAGCGCGCGCAAAATCGCTAAAATTCTGCCCGCCAAACATGTTATCCCCGAATTGGTCGTATTGGGCGCGTTTTTGCGGATCGCTCAAAATTTCGTAAGCAGCGTTGATCTCCTTAAACTTCTCCTCTGCCTCCTTGCCCTTGTTTAAATCTGGGTGGTATTTGCGTGCCAAACGCCGATAAGACTTTTTAATCTCCTCATTGCTCGCCCCCTCGCTCACTTCTAAAGTGCTGTATAAACTTTTTCCCATGTGAATCCTTTGTATGAATTAAAGCACATTATAGCATAAAACTTTAGTCTTATAGTATCAATTTTTCTTATAATATTCTAAAAACTCTGCATAACCCTTTTGGCGCAAGGCACAGGCTGGGCACACCCCGCACCCATAGCCATAAACATGTTTTTGATCCCGCACACCCTCATAGCAGGTGTGGCTATGCTCTAGCACCAAGTCCAACCCCCCCAACTCTTGGGCTAGCTGGAACTCTTGGGCTTTGCTAGCAAACATCAAGGGGGCTAAAATGCTAATGCCCTCCTTGCTCCCAAAAGCCCCTAAGTTTAAACTCTCTTGCATGCTGGCAATAAACCCCTCACGGCAATCAAAGTAACCGCTATAATCTTGCTGGGAGACCCCCACAAGCACAAAATCCGCCCCCACATTGAAGGCGTAGGCATGTGCGAGGGTCAAAAATAACGCATTGCGATCGGGCACAAAAGAGGCGGGTAAATTCGGGTTGCGTGGGTGGCTAGCCCGCATGCTCTCTGTGCTGTGTGTAAAGAGGGCAGAAGCACTTATGGAGGCTAAAAAATCCAAAGAGAGGCATGTATAGGGCAAATCCAGCAACCGGGCGATCTTTTGGGCTTGTTCTAACTCAATGGCATGTTTTTGGGCGTAATTAAAGCCTAGCAAATGCACTTGCTTAAAGGCGTGTTTGCCCCAAAGGGCTAGAGTGGTGCTATCCTGCCCGCCACTAAAACAGAGGACACAACTGCCCTTAAAAGAAGTGGCTAACAAGGCGGAGATGTCAAAGGGGTTAAACATGGTTTCTCTTTGTTAAAATAGCCCATTATAGCAAAGATAAGGGCTTTCACTTGGATCACCACTATAGGCATTTGGTGCGCAAACTCCCCAAAACCCTTTTAACATTGCATGCTTATATTGAAAAAGGGGGTTTTGAAGCCTATGTGGTGGGGGGGGGTGTGCGCGATTTGTTGTTAGGCAAGAAACCCAAAGATTACGATCTGGCTAGTAGTGCCACCCCTGAGGAATTGAGCGCGCTTTTAAGGGGCATTCCCAGACTTAAAATTTTAAAGCACGCTAAGGCATTTGGCACTTTGGGCGTGTATCACCAACGCCAATTTTTTGAGATCACCACTTTTAGGCAAGAGAGCGATTACCATGATTACCGCCACCCACAAAGCGTGTCCTTTGTGCGCTCCATTGAGCTGGATTTAAAACGGCGTGATCTCAGCATCAACGCCCTAGCCTTGCACCCCACAAAGGGGCTTTTGGACTTGCATGGCGGGCTTAAAGACCTCAAGGCGCGCCTTTTAAGGCTGGTGGGTAACCCCTCTGTGCGTTTGCAAGAAGATGCCTTGCGGATTTTAAGAGTCTTGCGTTTGGCAAGCACGCTAGGCTTTGTGATCGAGCCCCAAAGCGCGCATGCCCTAATCCAACATGCCCCCCTATTAGCACGCATCGCCAAAGAGCGCATCACAAACGAGTTTTGCAAACTTTTATTAGGCAATTTTGCGGGTGTGGTGTGCGTGGATTACCAAGAAATCTTGGAGTCTTTTTTGGGCGTGCCTCTGTGTTCTAGCCATCTAAAAAATCTAGGCAACACCCCGCCTAATTTGCTCTCAAGGCTTTTAGTGTGTAGCCAACACTTAAACCCCACCCAGCTTAACACCTTGCAAGAACACCTCAGACTCCCCAAAAAAACCACCAAAGCCCTCAACCAACTCCATGCCTATATCCAAAATGCCCGCCCTTGTGAAAATAGGGTTTGGGTGAAACAACAATTACAAATTTTAAGCTTGAGCGCATTCCGGGCGTTTTTAGGCTGGTTAGCCAGCACGAACCAGCCCTTAAGCGTGGCACTAAGAACACACCTTAAAGAAACTAAGCAGACGGTCTATTCCTTAGAGTTTTTAAAAATCAAGGGCAAGCATTTAAAGGCAATTGGGCTTAAGGGTGCGCAATTTAAGGCATGCTTGCAATATTGTTTGCAAAGTGTGATCTTAGAGCAAACCCCCAATGAGTTGCCCTGCTTGTTCGCCCTAGCCCGTAGGTGGGCAGACAAATTAAGACAAGATTAGCTAAAATAATCTTTATGTCTAAACTCCATTTTGATAATTTGTTATTCCTAGCCCCCCTAGCGGGTTATACGGACTTGCCCTTTAGAAGTGTGGTGAAACGCTTTGGGGTGGATGTTACCGTGAGTGAAATGGTTAGCTCCCATGCGCTGGTCTATGCCTTTGAAAAAAATGCCAAGATGTGGGCGCGCTCCCCAGAAGAAGACCCCTTTAGCGTGCAAATTGCGGGCTCTAAACCTGAGATCGTGCAAAGGGCGGTGGAGTTGCTTAACGGAGTGGGGGGGATTGATATTTTAGATTTTAATTGTGGTTGCCCTGCGCCCAAAGTGGCTAATCATGGCAATGGGAGCGGGTTACTCAAGGATTTAAAACATTTGGTGCAACTCTTAAGGGTGATTAAAGAAAACACCAATAAACCTTATACCAGCGTGAAAGTGCGCTTGGGCTTTGAGTCTAAAATCCCCCTAGAGATCGCCCATGCGCTCAATGATGCCCCTGTGGATTTTGTGGTGGTGCATGCACGCACACGGGCTGATCGCTACAAAAAAGAGAGAATTGACTATGAGAGCGTGCGGGCAATGCGCGCCATTTTAAATAAGCCTTTAATTGCTAATGGCGAGATTGATAGTGCCTCTAAGGCTAGAGAAGTGCTCAATTACACGGGGGCGCAAGGCGTGATGATCGGGCGGGCAAGCCTTATCAAGCCATGGATTTTTTGGCAGATTAAGCATAATACAGAGGAATTACCCGCCCTTGTGAAAAAAGATTTGGTCTTGGAGCATTTTGATAAGATGGTGGCTTTTTATGGGGATCGGGGGGTGGTGATGTTCCGTAAAAACTTGCACGCTTATGCCAAAGGGCACGCCCAAGCCAGCGCATTTAAAGGCGTGGTCAATTCCATGACCTGCCCTAAACAAAGCCGTGTGCAGATTGAGGAATTTTTTAGCACGGCAACACCCCTAGATAACCTACCCCAAATTATCACTTTAAATCACCAAAGCATATGACAAGACGGCTTGTTTTGGTGGGCTTTTTGGGCTTATTGCAGCCCTTGGGGGCACTCAAAAACCATGTTTTCACAGGTGTGCGTTTTGGCTATGTGGGTGGGTTTGAGAGCACCTTTAGCCAACAAGTGAGCATGAGCAACCCTAGCACTATGCCTAATAGTAGCCAACCGGTATGCCCCAAAAGTCTGTGTAAGGGCGATGAAATCACGGGGTTTTATAAGACAAGCCCTAAAAAAAGTGCGGGTTTTGCTTTCACCTACACCGTGGGTGATGAAATCTTTTTTGATAAATTTGCCATTAGTGGCTTACGGGTTTATGGCACGTTAGAATATGCCAATGCCAACTTAGGCAGCCGTTACAAGGTGCAAAATAAGGGCGGGCAAAACTACAACCCCCAATACATCAAAGCCATCGACCCCACAACAGGGAATGCGATTCCTGAGACCATGCCTAATCCTAATCCGTTAAAAGCTATCCCCGGCACTAATTTAGGCGTGCCCTCTAGCTACACTTCCCCTTGTGCCCCTCTTAGTGCCAATAACCCCTTAGGCTTATGCCCCACACCCAACCCGCAAGCTGTGTTACTCAACACGCCCGCACATTTTATGACCTTTGGGCTGAATGTGGATGTGTTTTTAAATATCCCCTTAGATTATTGGCTCAAACGAGTCTATGCCAAAATGTTCTTTTTCAAAATGGGCGTGTTTGTGGGCGGGGGCGTGGAATACGCCATGCTTTGGAGCGATGTGTTTAAAAATGAAGTTTTAGGCGCACTGGGCTATAACCCCAAAACGCGTTTTTTTGCTGCTGGGGGGGGCTTTTTTGTCAATGTGGGCTACCAACTCTACTTAGGCAAGCATAACCGCATCAACATCGGCTGGAAATTCCCCTACTACAAGATCACCGCAAATAACTGGTATAACTATGGCAACCACAATGCAGGCACGCAACAAACCCTCAAACAAACTCTGAGCACCACACGCCGCGATGAATTTTATGTGAGTTATGCGTATTTGTTTTAGCTTAGATCATCACAAACCTTACAGCCCCGCCACTTGGAACAGAATTGTTGTTTTGGGTTTTCCGTGGGTTTTGTAGTTTGCAAACATGGCGTTTTTGCATGAGCTTTTGAGGATTTTGGACTTTTGGGGTGTTTGGCAATTAATGGAAAGGCTGTAAAAATATACCTTTACTTTAAAACACCATTTTAGATATAATCTTTTCAAAAAGGCTTTAGAATGTTGCGTTTTGCGCCCTCCCCGACTGGAAGCATGCACATTGGGAATCTGCGGGTCGCCTTGTTTAATTTTGTGGTGGCTAGGCAACTGCAAAAACCCCTGATGGTGCGTATTGAAGATACCGACTTAGAGCGCAATATCCCCGGCAAAGATCAAGAGATTTTAAAAATCCTAGAGAGCATGGGCATTTCTTGGGATCATTTGGTCTATCAGAGTGCGAATTTGCCCACACATTTAGAATATGCCCAAAAACTCCTAGACCATGGGGAGGCTTTTTATTGCCACTGCACCCCCGCATTTTTAGAAACCAAAAAGCAAGAAGCCCTGCAAGCTAATAAGCCCTTCCGCTATGAGGATTCTTGGGCACTCATAGAACAAAAGAGCAACCCCCACCCGGTGGTGCGCCTAAAGGGTGGCACGCAACGCTTGCAATTTCAAGATGTGATCAAGGGGACTTTAAGCTTTGATCCCTTTGAATTAGATAGCTTTGTGATCTTGCGATCTAATCAAACCCCGACCTACAATTTTGCATGTGCGTGCGATGATTTGACCTACAAGATCAGCTACATCATTCGGGGCGAAGATCATGTCAGCAACACCCCCAAACAGATTTTGATCCAACAAGCTCTAAGACGCACACTCAACCTGCCCCCCCAAAATCTCTTATACGCCCATTTGCCTATTTTACTCAATCAAGAAGATGGCAAGAAAATGAGTAAAAGGCATGCCGCCTCCAGTGTAGAATGGCTCATCCAAGAAGGTTTTTTACCCCAAAGCATCGCTAATTATCTGCTCTCTTTGGGTTATAACCCCCCTAGCGAGCTTTTTAGTTTGCAAGAGGCTATCCAATGGTTACAAATGGGGCGCGTGAGCCCAGCGGGGGCAAGATTTGATCTAGCCTATCTGCGCCACCTCAACCACCGCCACCTAGAGCGTCTAAGCCTTGAGGAATTAGGCACTCTCTTAAATCTAGATCACCCCCAAAAAGCCCAACTAGCCCGACTTTTCTTACAAGAGTGCAGCACGCTAGCCGAATTGCAAGCCAAATTGCATGCGCTCTTTGCGCCCAAAGATATTGAACAACAAGAGGGCGATCGCGATTTCAAACAACAAGCTTTGCAATTATCCAGTGTGCTTAAAAGCATGCCCGCTTGTGAGGATTTTACAGAGTTTAAGCAACTGGCTATGCAAAAAAGCCAACTCAAGGGCAAGGATTTTTTTAAGCCCCTGCGCCTCTTGCTCACCGGTGAGTTGCACGGCGTGGAATTAGCCCTGCTTTACCCCCACCTCAAGCCCTTTTTGGATGACATTTTAGTCTTAAAGGGCGATCATGGTTGCTAGCACCATCTTAGGCGCATTGGCAACGATTTTACATAATCTCATTAACCTTTATATGTGGATTGTGATCATCGCCTCTGTGCTGAGTTTCATCCGCCCTGATCCTTCTAATGTGATCGTGCAAATGCTGTATCGCCTCACCGAACCGCTCTTTCAAAAAGTTCGGCAAATCATGCCCTTTGTGGTGTTCAATGGGATCGATCTTTCGCCTTTGGCTGTGGTTATCTGTCTAAAATTCATCGATCTGACCTTAGTCAAGTTGTTGTGTTATTATGCACAAGGGTGTAACCATGCCTTCTATTTTTAAAATCCTATTCCTAACGGCAGTTTTGGTCGGCACGCTTTTAGCCCAAGAGATCACCCTAGATTTCCTCAAAAGCAAGCCCAAAGGGATTGCACGGGATTTTTATATCTGGCTGTTTTTGCAAGAAAAGAGCACCACAGCTGAAGAAGCCCAAGAGGCTTATAGGCTGGTGAATAGCAAGAGCGCGCGTATCCAAGCAGCAATGGTGGCTAAAAAAGCCCTCCCCACGCCACCGGGCAATGCATGTTATGGACTCTCGCTTAAAGAGTTGAGCTTGCAAAATAACAAATGCATCGCCACGGGCTTGAGCATTGGGCGCATTTTAAGGCATGCGCATAACCCGACCGATCGGGAGCTTTTATTATTTATGCAAGAAAAGATCGCCCAAACACACCCTAAATTGCATGCGATCATGAAGGTTCTCTTAAGCTCGGATATGACCCAAGAGGTCTTAAGAGCTAATGCCTCCACGCTGAGTAGCATTTATAATGCACTCTCCTACAGGCAACGCCTCAATCTCTTAGACCACGCCATCAATCCTAAAACCCTCGCCCATCTAGCCGACCAAAACGACTCGGCTTTTAATGATATTCTCCGGCGCATTGTGCGGGACGCGCGCTTTTCACACTTCAAAAAATCCCTAGCCCAAGCGCGCATCACCCATTCTGATTCCAAGACTTTTTTCATTTTGGGCTTGAATGCGGCGATGCATGATGAACGCAGTTTGGCTTTAGAATATTTTAAACGCTCTGAGCAAGAAGCAGATGGTAGCTTTTTGAAAAATAGAGCCCTCTTTTGGCAATACCTAGTGAGCCACAACAAAACCTACCTACACACCCTAAGCCAAAGCACCTCCCCCGATCTCTTCAGCATTTATGCGAATTTGAATCTGGGCACCACCCCCAAATACAAAATTGTGAGCACCCTAGAGGGCATTAGGCATAAACAACCTAACTTTGACATCAAAGACCCCTTTGAATGGCAGATTTTAAGGGATAAAATTTTAGCCATCCAAGATAAAAATGCCTTTTTAAAAGCCCTAGAACCCCTTAAGACAACGCAAACAACCCCCCATTTGGCTTATTTTTTAGATCGCTACTACAACAGACAACGGCACTATTTTTTAGCCCCCTATGAGGGGGTCATCTCTTGGAAAAGCGTGCCCGAAAAGGCTTTGGCTTACGCTGTGGCGCGCCAAGAAAGTCTATTATTGCCCGCTTTGATCTCGCGCTCCTATGCACTGGGTCTTATGCAGATCATGCCCTTCAATGTCGCCCCCTTTGCCCGCCAGATTGGCGCAGGGCCCACCAAACTAACCGATATGTTCAACCCCAAGATCGCCCTAGTCTTTGGGAATTATTACCTCAATTACTTAAAAGAGGAATTTAAACACCCGCTTTTTGTGGCTTATTCTTACAATGGCGGGCCTAAGTTTTTCCGCCATCTTATAAGAGAGAGGCATTTTTTCACCCGCCAACGCAAATTTGAACCATGGCTGAGTATGGAGCTTGTTCCTTACAATGAAACACGCCTCTATGGGCAAAAGGTCATGGCAAATTACATCATCTACCAAAAACTCTTTGCAGATGAGCAAGGACAACCCCACCATTTTGACATCAACGCCTTTTTTGATGCCACTCTTAAGGACATTCCATGATTAAAAAATGCCTTTTCCCCGCTGCTGGGTATGGCACACGCTTTTTACCCGCCACAAAGGCGATGCCTAAAGAAATGCTCCCCATTGCCAATAAGCCCTTGATCCAATATGGCGTGGAGGAGGCGATGGAAGCGGGTTGCGACACAATGGCGATTGTAACCGGGCGGGGCAAGCGCGCCATTGAAGATCATTTTGATATTAGCTACGAATTAGAGCACCAAATCAATGGGACCAACAAAGAGCAATCCTTAGCCGGGATTCGCACCATCATGCAAACTTGCCGTTTTTCTTACACCCGCCAACATGAGATGAAAGGATTAGGGCATGCCATCCACACCGCCCAAACCTTGATTGGCAATGAGCCCTTTTGTGTGATCTTAGCTGATGATCTGTGTGTCAATGCGTCGGGCTTTGGGGTTTTACGCCAAATGGTGGATTTATATGCCAAATACCAATGCTGCATTGTTGCCATTGAGGAAGTGGCACTAGAGGAGGTGCACCAATACGGCGTGATTTGTGGGCAAGAAATTGCCAACGGGGTTTATCAAGTAAAAGACATGGTCGAAAAGCCCAAGCCTGAGGAAGCCCCCAGCAATCTAGCCGTGATCGGGCGTTATATCTTAACCCCCGATATTTTTGAGGTGCTCAAAAACACCCCACCGGGCAAGAATAACGAAATCCAAATCACAGACGCGCTCTTGCAACAAGCCCAAAGTAAGCTAGTTCTAGCTTACAAGTTTCAAGGCAAGCGTTATGATTGTGGGAACATGCACGGCTTTGTGCAAGCCACTAATGATTTTTACCACATCTACACACAATCCCATTAGCCATGTATGATCTGTGGTTTTACGGCTTTTACTGGGTGGCTGGTTTTCTGCTCGCCTTCCCTGTTTTGATTATTGGGTTTGTCTATACCCACCTCAAGCC
>NZ_FZLB01000058.1:0-14500 GCF_900196775.1 Helicobacter bizzozeronii | reverse complement strand
CAAGCACAAGCCCCCTATAACCAGCAATTACAGGCTTTAGAATTGCAAAAGATACAGGCTCAAATCTTGGAATTGCAGGCTAAAGCCCAAAAATACAGCCAACAAGGCGCATTAGTGCAAGCCCACACCACCAGCGAGGAGATTAGCCAAGTGCAAGCCATAGAGGGGCAAGCAGACCCCACACAAGAGAACAACCCACCTAAAAAGCCCAAAGGCTCAGAGTGGCAAAAATACCCCAGCGCGCACCATTTGGAGTATTGACACCCTAAAGGAGAACCCCCCAAAAGGGGGGAAACCCTACACTATCTTACCAACCGCGCCGTAAAGCCCCTAGCTTTAGCTATGGGGATATAAGGCTAGCACCAGCATGGCTGTGCTAATATTTGTGTTGCAATCAAGGGGTAATACCCTTGGGGTTGGGGCATCAACCTTTGGAATAGGGAATGTAAGACTCCAAACGGAGCTATCCTGCTTGAAGCCGCGATCTCCACTAAAGTTAGAATCCCCTAACTTTAGTTATGGGAGAGTATGTCAACCACTTGGTTTTTTGCGTTTAATCGTGCATTTAAGCCCAAAGAAACGCACCTTGAGGTAAAATACCCGTGTAGAAGTTTTGCCATGCTTTTTCATGGCACAACTCCTTAAGATAGGGATAGCCCCCGCTAGGGGGCGTTTCTATTTTACCCTCTATAAACTTAAACCCACGCCATTAGAGCTCAAGCACAATGCTGACGCATTTTACAAACGCCTTGCGTTTGCTCATTAAAGCTTACGCTACTCTAGGTGGGGCTTTCGCCCTTTATATCATTAAACGCTACGCGTTCCGTTACGCTCCATTAAACCCTTCGGGTTTAACCCTTGACCCCCTATTGCTTGCAAGCTGGAATGGGCGTTATTTGCAAGGAGAGAGTATGGATTTGACACCCCAAGAATTAGCCCAATTAGAAGCCTATGAGGATGATTTGATTAAACAAGGCGGAGAGGTCCCAGAGGACTTAAGCGGGGTTGAACCAGCAGAGAGTGCCAGCCCAGCACAGACAGATCTAACACAGAGCCCAAACAACACAGAAATGGCGAGCACAACCAGCACAACCAGCACAACCAGCACAACCAGCACAACCAGCACAACCAGCACAACCACAGCAGACACAACAGACACAACAGATACAACAGATACAGCAACCAGCACAGACACAACAGATACAGCGAAAAAGGCGAGCACAGACAGCACACCCGCTAGCCCACAGAACGCACAAGACACCACAGACATAACCAGCAACACAGATGTAGCGGTTATTAAGGGCGTGTGTGATCCGGATAAATTTTATGCCCTGATTGAGGATAACACCATTAAGGACATCTTCAAGGGGGAGAGTCTGCCGGAGTATAATGCCACCCAATTGCAGATTATGCAGTTGCCCCAAGGGCAAGAACGCGAGTATGCGATAGGAACACCCCTCAAAGAGGGCAAATTAGTCCCCTTAGAGCTAGAGCAGATCAAAGAGAGGCAGTTAGGAGCAACAATGGAAATGGGGAGGTGTGCAAAACCAAGTTAAGCCCACCCAAAGCGGGCAGAATAAGAGCTTTGCCACTAGCCTTGTGCCTAATGAGAATATCCGTATCAGCGCCAATAGCACTTTTAGCTTGAGTGTCGCCACTCACCCCAAATAAGGAGGTTAAATGAGACACCCCCAAAAGGAGCAAATGCGGGCACACTATGAAAGCCACGACATCAGTTTAAAGGAACTAGGCGCGCTTTATCAAGTGCCTTACCGCACTTTGGTGCGCTGGAAAAATAACGAGAAATGGGAGGCTAAGAGGGCACAAGCACGCGTCCAAGTGGAGGTCATTAAGGATAAATTGACAAACCACCAACTCAACACTTTTCTAGGGGCTAAAAAGCAAGAGATCAAGGATAGCATCAAGCAGAATTTAAAGCACTTGGACATTGACCCCATTGTCTTGGAGTGCATCACAGAGACTAGCAGTGGTTGGTATAATTTAGGGAATAAAGTTTGCTTTAACTAAGCAATATTTGCATTAAAGGATCACCATGCTCCGCTCTTTATGGTCTGGCGTTAATGGCATGCAAGCCCACCAAATCGCCCTAGACATTGAAAGTAACAACATCGCCAATGTCAATACCACGGGTTTTAAATATTCTCGGGCTTCCTTTGTGGATATGCTCTCTCAAGTTAAATTGATCGCCACCGCACCTTATAAAAATGGTCTAGCCGGGCAGAACGACTTTTCTGTAGGCTTGGGTGTGGGCGTGGATGCCACCACTAAAATTTTCTCACAAGGCAACTTGCAAAATACCGATGTCAAAACCGATCTAGCCATCCAAGGCGATGGGTTTTTTGTGATCAGTCCCGATCGGGGGGTGAATCGCAACTACACCCGTAGTGGGGAGTTCCTCTTTGATGCTGAGGGTAACTTAGTGACTACTGGGGGGTATGTGGTGCAGGGTTGGGTGCGCGATCCAAAAGACATGGGCACTAAGGGCAGTGAAACAGACATGCTCAAAATTGATAGCACCAAGCCCTTACAAAATATCCGTATCGATCCGGGCATGGTCATGCCCGCACGCTCTAGTACACGGGTAGCCATGCGCGCTAATTTGAATGCCGGGCGGCATGCCGAACAAGTGGCAAATGCTTTCATGCTCGATTCTTCGAGCAAAACCCCCTCAGATGGGGTCAAGCCACAATATGACTCCTCGACCAACTTAACCCAAGTGGCTGAAGATGTGGGCGCGCTTTATAATGAAGATGGGGATGCTTTCTTGCTCAATGAGGGGCAAGGCGTTTGGGTGAGCTATAAAAATGCGAGCATGAAAAAAGCAATTTTGGCTTCTAAAGATAACAACACTTTAGAACTCAACGGGACCAAGATTTCTTTTAGCAACGATTCAGCCGTTACGCGCACCTCTTCCTTGAGTGCCGCCCAAAATGCGATCAACGCAGTTAAGGATAAAACCGGCGTTGAGGCTTATATCGATAACGGGCAATTACGCTTAGAAAATAAAAACAACTTAGAGGGCGATGAGCACATCAAAAATATCGTGGTGACTGGCAAGGGCACGGGGGCTTTTGCCAATTTTGCCAAAGGGGATCAAGACATCACCGCCTTTAGATACCGCTACACGAAGGGCATTGAAGCTGATTCGAGCACCGGGCAATTTAAAACCACTGATCAACTACGCGCCTTGATGCAACATGACGCTAATATTGTCAAAGACCCCAACATGAAAAAGAATTACAAGGATTCGACTGCGTCTGTAGCCGTTACCCTCAATAAATATGGCATGTTTGAGATCACCAACAAAGATAATGGGAATGACAAAAAAGAAAACTTGAGTATCTTTGTGACTAACTACGCTTCAGACAAGGTAACCAAGAATGTCTTATTTGGCAAAACCATGGGCGCGCTCAACACCGCTTCTTTAATTGAGGGCGGGGTTTCAACCTCCACCTCTAAGCTCACGCATGCCATGCATGCTAGCAGTATTGATTTGGTGGATAGTTTGGGGACTAAGCACACCATGCGTTTAGAGTTTTATAAAAGCGGGGAGTCTGAATGGAAATTCCGCGTGATTGTGCCTGAACCTGCTGAGATTGTGGGCTCTTCACCAGAGCGCCCCAATGTCTTTGAAGAGGGCGTGTTGCACTTCAATAAAAACGGGAGCTTGGCGGGCATGAATCCGCCCGTGTTGCAATTTGATCCCAAAAATGGTTCCGATGCGCCCCAACGCATCACCCTAAGCCTTGGCACCGCCGGGGGCTTTGATGGGATCACCAGTGTGGATAAAATCTCAGAAACTTACGCCATCGAACAAAATGGCTACCAAGCTGGGGATTTAATGGATGTGCGCTTTAATAATGAAGGGGCGTTGCTCGGGGCTTTTAGCAATGGCAAAACCCTCGCCTTAGCGCAGGTGGCTTTGGCTAGCTTTGCTAACGATGCGGGCTTGCAAGCTGTGGGGGGGAGCGTATTTAGCCAAACGGGCAACTCCGGGCAGGCTTCAATAGGGGCGGCTGGCACGGGCAGACGCGGGAATGTCTCAGGCTCTAAGCTAGAATCGAGCAATGTGGATTTGAGTCGGAGCTTAACTAACTTGATCGTGGTGCAAAGAGGGTTTCAAGCCAACTCAAAGGCGGTTACCACCTCCGATCAAATTTTAAACACCTTGTTGAACCTCAAACAATAGGGGCGTGCATGCACGAATACGCGGTGGTCTCCTCTTTAATGGACTTGTGTGCCACGCATGCCCAAAAACACCACGCCACTAAGATAGAAAAGGTGGTGGTGAGCATTGGGGAGAGATGTGCGATGGACAAGCAACTTTTCATGAGTGCCTTTGAGAGCTTTAAAGAAGAGTTGCCCTTGTGCCAAGAGGCGATTTTAGAGATCGTGGAGGAAAAGATCGAGCTTAGTTGCAAGGAATGCGGGCATGTCTTTGTGCCCCAAAGTTTGGATTATGGGGTGTGTGCAGGCTGTGGGGGGCATAGCTTGGAGATCACTAAGGGGACGGAGATGAAACTCTTGTCTTTGGAGATGGTGTGAGTGACTCTATCTTTCAAGAATTTATTAAAAAAGCACCCATGATGAAGGAAAAATGGGAGGTCGTGCAACTTTTTGAGGAGGAACGCCAAAAATTCCAAGAGGAGTTGCGCTCTTACGAGCAAGAGATCGAGCAGGCGCGGGCGGTCTTAAAAAAATTGCGTGCGGAGGTGATGGAGACTAAGGAGAGTTTAAAGGATTTACAAAAACGCCAAAAGGACAAAGAACAAGAAATGCAGCAACTCAAGGAGGAGTTATTATCCCACAGAGTCAAGCGTGATCTCTTGGTCTTGGAAAAAGACAAGGAATTTTTGCAAGAGGATAGCCATGAGCCCTTGCCCCAACCAGTGAGCTTGGTAGAGATTTATCTTAAGGATCGCTCTGTGGCTAAAGCCCGCCCGGCTAAACGATTCTTTGGCGAGCAACTTTACCGCAAATACCGCGTCTTGTTGCGTGAAAACCACATGCTCAAAGACAAGCTTTTTAAGTTGGATTTAGAAAATAGCACCCTCAAGGTCGAACTTAGGGACATCAAAACCAAAGACTTTTTAAGCGCAAATGGGTATGTTGAGGAATAAGGGGGGTTGCCATTTACCAAAAAGATTTAGAAGCCTATTTGAAACACACCACCCCTAGGGCGGCTCTGTTATATGGGGAGTGGGCATTTTACATTGAACACTACGCCCGCAAAATTGCTAGGACCTACAGCCAAGCCCAAAAAAGCCAGTTTGATTTTGGAGATTACCGCTTTCAAGAGGTCTTGGAGGTCTTAAGCCAAGACTCTTTGTTTGCAACCGGTAACCTTGTGTGCTTGAGATTGGATAAAAAATTGGGGGCTAAGGAGATTCACGCCCTCCTAGATACCCTAGCTTTGCACCCTAGAAATGCTCTCATAATCGAGTTTTACCAAGCCAAAGACAAGAGCAGTTACGCCCAAGATTTTAAGCAATTTGCCACGCAATTCAAGCACCCCAAGTTAGGCGATCGTGTAATTGATGTGCGCTTTTTCATGCCCAACTTGGATGCCCTCTTAGAACTCTTGCAAGAAAAGGTGCATGCGTTGGGCTTGAGCATTGACACGCCCGCTCTGCTCTTGCTCTTAGAGGTGCAAAATAACGATGTGCGGATCATCTACCAAGACCTAGAAAAATTGGCTTTGCTAGGCAAGCCCATAGGGGTTGCTGAGGTGCAAGAACATGTTTATGGACTCATGGGTGTAGAGACCCAAGAACTCTTAGAGGCCATTTTTGAAAAACCCCAAAAAGTCTTAGAAAGCTTTGCGCGCCTGCAAGGGGTGGAGGAAATGGAGCTTGTTTGGGGGTTGGAGCGTTACTTTTACCAGCTCTTTTTGATTTTTGCCTACCTCAAGGGGCATCACAATCTAAATGCTAAGGAGATTTTAGGGTTTAACCCGCCCCCGATGGTGATCAAACAGCTCACCAAGCGATCCCAACAGGTGCAGGATTATCAGGGGGTGTTTGAGGGCTTGCGTGCGTGGCACATTGCTAGCATGCAAGGGCAAAAAGATGCTGGGTGGCATTTTTTAATTAAAGTGCAAGATTATATCCGCTAGAATGGAGGATTAAGCCTTGCTCTTTTGTGCTACAAAAGGGCATGATCCAAAAGGAGAACCATGAAACACTACGAGACAATGTTTATCCTCAAACCCACCTTGGTAGAAGAGGAGATCAAAAACAAGCTTGCATTCTATCAGGAGGTGATCAGCAAGCAAGGGGGCGCAATTGAGGCGACTTTGGATATGGGGCATCGGCATTTGGCCTATGAGATCAAAAAGCAAAAACGGGGCTATTATTTTGTGATCTATTTTAAAGCCCAGCCTGAGGCGGTTTTGGAGCTTGAGAGGCTCTATCGCATTAATGAGGATGTGTTGCGCTTTATTATTTTGAAATATGAGAGCAAAAAAGAGCAAAAGGCGTGGCAAACTTTGGTGGATCGCACGCATAAAAAGTCCACTTCTCAAAGCCACACCCCTCATGAACAGCCCAGTCATTCTGAATCGCCCAAGAATCAACCTTTAGATGTTTAATAAGATCACGCTGGTGGGGCATTTGACGCGCGATGTGGATTTGCGCCACACGCCCGGCGGGGCGAGCATAGGCAAGACAGGGATTGCCACCAACCATGTTTATAAACGCCAAGATGGTGCTAAGGGCGAGGAGACTTGCTTTGTTGATGTGGATTTATTTGGGCGCACAGCAGAGGTGGCTCACCAGTATCTTAACAAGGGCTCGAAGGTCTTGATTGAGGGGCGTTTGCGTTTGGATAGCTGGAACGATCAACATGGTAATAAACGCAGCAAACATGTTGTTGTGGCTGAAAATTTGGTCATGTTGGATAGCAAAAAAGAGAGAGAGGGGCAAGTGGGGGCTCACAATCAGAGCTATCCTAGCACGCCCCAAAAGAGTTACCCCAAAGAGAGCGTGCCGGAAAAAGTGCCCGAAATTGATGTCAATGATGATTTACCTTTTTAGGTCATAATAAGAACGAGGAGAAGACATGGAGAGAAAAAAGTATGCCAAGCGTTATTGCAAATACACAGAGGCCAAGATCGAGTTCATCGACTACAAAGACTTGGATCTGCTCAAGCATTCGCTATCTGAGCGTTATAAAATCATGCCCCGCCGTTTGACGGGCAATAGCAAGAAGTGGCAGGAGAGAGTAGAGGTCGCTATTAAGCGCGCCCGACACATGGCGTTGATCCCCTATGTGGTGGATCGCAAAAAAGTTGTGGATAATCCCTTTAGGCTCGCCTAAGATTATCCTAGAATAAATCTATTGTAACAAGGAGTGAGCGATGCGTATTAGTAAATGGGTTTTGTTGGGTAGCCTTGCGGGTGCTTTGGTGATTATTGGGTGTGGCGAGCCTAAATCGGGGGTGAGCAAAGAAAATAAAGCATATCGTGCCGAAACCAAGGACGCGCCCAAATGGACGGTTGGGGATTTGAATGATGTTTCTAAGCACTACCCCAATTATTCAGGAGTGTTTTTAGGGCGTGGTGAGGAGGACATTGTAGGGGGTGCTAGCGGTGTGGATTATGCCACAGAGCAAGCCACCATGAAAGCCCGTGCCAATCTAGCCAGCAATCTTAAATCACAACTCCATAAGGAAGTGCAATCTCATGAAGCGCGGGAGGGGCAGTCTTTGAACAAAACAAGTAGCATTGACATTTCTCAGATGGTCGATAAAGAGCTTGTAGCGACTAAGGCACTTGCTAGATGGGTCGGCAAAGACCATGTATGGGTGTTGGTGGGGTTGGATAGTAGTGTCGTGGATAAAATCCGCTCAGAAATGGGGATGGGACCGGGTAAAAAGTAGGCTGTGTTGAAGCCTTTGAGGTTGTTGGGGGGTTTTTTGTGCAGTGTCGTTTGTGCTTGCTTGGTGGATGCACGCACTCCTAAGTGGGTTGGGCATTGTGGTGATGGTGCTCAAGTCCATCGGGATCGGGTGGTGGCATGCGGTGCGGGAGACATCTTAGATGGGGATGTGGATTATGCCGTTAGCATTGCTAGCACGAGGGCTAAGGACAAGCTGGCAGATTTTTCGCTCAAGAGCCAACAGCCCGCTTTGAGTGGGAAGTTCCATGTGGAGATTCGCAACACCAAGCTGGATGCTAGGTGGGTGGGTCAAGGGCAGGCTTATGTCTTGCTCAGTATGGATTTAGAGGAGAACAAACAGGCTAAGATCACACAAGAGCCAAAGCCAGTAGAACCAAAGCCTGCGGGTGATCTTGATAAACAATACAAACAAGGGAATCTCGCTCCCAAGGGTGTAGAGGTTTCTGAAACTCCTAAGAATGCCGAGAAGATCGAACAAAAAGACCAACCAAAACAGCAAAAACATGAGGGAGAAGAAAAAGATGATATGGGACTTAAAAAAGGGCTTGAATAAAAAAGTATGGATTTCTTGTATAGCGGGTGCGCTCATCTTGGCTGGTTGCGGGCAAGAGGTGAGCTATGTCTCCCAAAAGGATCAAGATTCTAAGAAATATGCCACTGCTGGGCTGGATTACCAAGATATTGAATATGCTGCTAAAACAGCTGTGCAGTCCATGTTGGCTAGTGGGGAGATGCAAGAGCTCAAGGGCAAGCAGGTTATTGCCGTGTCTGATGTTTTGAATGACACCATGCAACATTTTGATACCGAGCAACTCACCCAAATGGTGATCCAAACTTTGACCGATCAAGTTAAAGGTAAGTTTTATGTAACCAAAGCCATTGCCGGTAGCGGGGGCAGTGCTGATCACATGATCGGTAAGGCTAGACAACTCCGCAATGACGAGGAATTTAACCAAGAGACCACCCAAGAAAAGGGCACGCTCAGAGCTCCCGATCTCTCCTTATCTGGCAAGGTGAGTCAAAGAAACGCCCGCGTGAGTTCTAGCAAACAACGCATTGACTACATTTTTATTTTGAGCATCACGAGCATTAAAAGCGGTTTGGTGGTGTGGAGTAGAGAATTCCCCATTGTCAAGCTAGGGAGCAATAAGTCAGTCTCGTGGTAGGGGGTCTAGTGCCCAATCCATCGGGATATTTTGGGCTTGCAAAAACTCTTGAGCCTTGTAAAAAACCCCACTGCCTAAGAACAAAGGGGGGCGACTTTGGGCAAGCGGGCTTGGGTGGGGAGCTGATAAAATCAAGTGCTGGGGATTGGGGCTTAAAAGCTTGATTTTTTCTTGCGCCACTTTGCCCAAGAACATAAAAACTAGGGGGCGTTGCAAGGTGGAAAGTTGCCTTAAAACTTGGTTGGTGAAACTCTCCCAGCCTAAAGATTCATGAGACTTGGGTCTATTTTTTTCCACGCTTAAAATCGCATTGAGCAGTAAAACACCTTGTGTTGCCCAAGCTTGCAGATTGCCATGGGGGCTGGGGGCGATGTTTAGACTTAAAGATAATTCCTTGTAAATATTTTGCAAACTCTTAGGGATGGGGGCGGCTTTGGGCACGCTAAAGCTCAAACCCATAGCCAAAGGGTATTCTTGACCTTGGTGCTTGAAAGTGCCCGGGTAGGGGTCTTGACCTAATAAAATGGTGTGCAAACACTCTAGGGGGGTGTATTCGAACGCCTTGAAAAGCTCGGTTGGCAAGGGAAAAACCCGCGTGCGTTTTATTTGTGCGCTCCTAAGACTTTGCATGTAGTTTTGATTGAGCGTTTTAAACTCTAAAGTGCCCGCAATGGGCATGAGCAAACCATGCCATGCACTCTTTTTGAGACGCTCCAAGATATGGAAGAGCATACCAGCCACCTTTATAGACTAAGTCTTTATGCCAATTATAGCGTAGTCTAGTTAGATTGGCGGGGGACACACCATTACAACAGAGGGTTTTTATTCAATATCAGATCGTCTTTATCATCATTTTTAGGGTTTTTGTGTTAGAATGGAACGCTAGATTTATGAACAAAAGGGTTATAAGATGAAAAAAGCTGGCTTGGTGTTGGAACGGAGCGCAAGAGCTAAAGGGCGCACACCTCTCTCTTTGTCTTTAGTGTCCTTGGGTTTGGTTGTGGGAATTGCTGGGTGTGGTTGGTTTAAAAGACCAGCCACCCAGCTTATCCCCCCCTCAGCCACCGGGTTACAAGCCCCCATTTACCCGCCCACGACTTTTAACAACCGCCCTATGGCTGCAAGACCCCCAGTGACGCTCCCTCAGCCCCAAGTTGCCCAGCCAACAACGCGCTTTGAAAATCCCGCCCAAAATGTTACGCCCAATGTCGCCTCTAATAGCGGTGCGGTAGGGGCAATCCCCAACACGCCCATTCTCACGCCCACCAATGTGATTGAGATTAGCGCGGTGGGCATGGGTGTCGCCCCCGAATCCACGGTTTCGCCCTCCCAAGCCCTAGCCCTAGCCAAGCGTGCGGCGATTGTTGATGGTTACCGCCAGTTGGGCGAAAAGATGTATGGGATTCGCGTCAATGCCACCGACACGGTGAAAGATATGATATTGCAAAACTCTGTGATCAAAACCCGTGTGAACGCCTTGATCCGCAACGCTGAGATCACAGAAACCATTTATAAAGATGGGTTGTGCCAAGTGAGCATGGAACTCCGTTTAGATGGGCGCATTTGGTATAATGTCTTTAATAGTGCTAGAGGATAGTGGAATCGCGTAGTTTCTGATGTCTTGGCGTGGGTTGTGGGCTCTTGTGCTCTTGGGTTTGTTTTTGGGTGCTTGCCACAAGCAACCACACTCTAAGCAAGCGCATGCCAAGTCCAAATCCCATAAACCCCACAAATCCAAGAAGCACAAAAACCTCTTCATTAAAAAAAGTGCCGCCCAGCGTGCCCAAGAGGAACAAGCCAAACTCAACAAAGAGATTGACAAATTCCGCCTGATTTATATTTACACACCCATGTTACGCTACTATGACTATGGCTCCATCGAAAAGACAAAAGAGGGCGAGATTGAGATGGTGCTTTACAAGTTGGGGCAACGCTTTGGCGATATTTTAATCAAGAAAAACTATATCTGTTTTTCGGGCACTTGTTCGGCTAAGTGGAGCGTGGCAAGGGATATGTTTGGGAAGGTCAGTTATGGCGATCTCTTTGATGATATTGTGCTAGGACGCGATATTTTCATGGGGATGGGTAAGCGTTTGGAGCCCAATGGGGATTTGATTCAACGCTTCGTGGAAAATGGGGAATTGATTTATTATGAGCGTAATGCGGATAGGACTTTGTTCCAAAATATGACAACCGGCATTGCCATCTCCCTCCAGCGTTACCACCCTTAGGGGCGTATTTTGAGAGTCTATCTTATTTTACTGGCTTTGGTATCCGGTTGTCTTAGAGCCAATGGGTTTAAAATTTCCGAGCAGAGTTTGAATGGCACGGCTCTAGGTTCAGCCTACATTGCCGGGGCGCGCGGGGCAGATGCTAGCTATTATAACCCCGCCAACATGGGCTTTAGCAATGACTGGGGGGAGAATCAAAGCGAATTTGAAGTTACTAGCACGGTGATCAACATCCCCGCCTTTAAGTTCATAGTGCCTAGCACCAACCAAGGGCTTTACTCGGTTACAAGCCTTAAAATTGACAAATCCAAAGAAAATATGCTTGCCATTGTCAATGCGCTGGGCTTAGGGAGTTTGGCTTCAGAGATAGGTAAAACTCTCATTACTGGTGGATTAAAGACGGTGATGAATTTGGTTCAAAATCTGCAAAATCTCACCAATCAAAAAGTTACCACCGTGGCTTCTGTGCCAGACGCACAAGTGGTGAGCGGCTGGACGGGCACGACCAATTTTATCTTGCCTAAATTCTTTTATAAAACCCGCACGCATAATGGTTTTACCTTTGGGGGGAGCTTTACTGCCCCCTCAGGACTAGGCATGAAATGGCATGGCTTGGGCGGGGAGTTCTTGCAAAATGTTTTTATCATGATGGTGGAATTAGCTCCCAGTGTGAGTTATACGCTGGGTAATCGCTTTTCCATTGGGGTTTCCGGGCGGGGGCTCTATGCGACCGGGAGTTTTGATAACACCGTATATGTGCCTTTACACGGGGCTTCTGTGCTCACTGGGGATCAAATCTTAGGTCTGCCTAATAATGTCTTTAGCCAACAAGTGCCCTCAAGCATGCGCGAACAACTTGCGAGCATTGGCGATAAAGCTGCGGCTAATTGCACAACCAACATGGATCAGAACTCGTCACCATGCCAGGTTTTCTATAATCAACTTAAAAATGTGATGAAAAATAGTGGCTTGCAAGAGGCGATATCTGATCTCTATGGGACTTCTAAGGTCGTGCAACAAAGTAATGGGAGCTCTTGGGGCGGGGGGTATAAATTGGCTGCGAGCATGCGCGTGTTTAATAATGGCATGTTCTCTGTGGTCTATACCAGTAGCGTTACCTTTAACATGCGGGGCAATCTCACCGCTTTAACCCAACTAGGACCTAGTTTGGGGAATGTGCTCACTAAGGGGCATTTGAATATCAATGTGTCTTTACCAGAAGTGCTCAACATCGCCTACGCACACGAGTTTTTTAAAAACCGCTTGCGTGTGGAAGGCGTGTATGAGCGCACTTTTTGGTCTCAGGGTAATAAATTCTTAGTAACCCCAGACTTTGCCAATGCAAGCTATCAAGGCATTGGGGGCACGGTGCAATTTTTGAGTTCAGCGACTTTAAAAAAGATGGTGGGGCTAGCCGATTTTAGCGGGGTGATGAATATGGGGAATGGGTGGCGGGATACTAACACCTTCCGCATCGGGACGACCTACATGGGTCGCTCTTTGCGTTTAATGGGTGCTCTAGCCTACGATCAAGCCCCCAGCCCTCAAGATGCGGTTGGTATTCCCGATTCTGATGGCTACACCATCGCCTTTGGGGCAAAATACAACTTTAGGGGCTTTGATATTGGCTGGGGCGGGACCTTTACTTTTAAGAGCAACCGCAATAGTTACTACCAATCAAACGATATAGGTCAATTGCGGATTTTCTCAGCCTCTTTGGGTTACCGGTGGTAGCCTTATTGGCTCATTGCGTGCAACCCCCAATTGTGATTTAGGTATCTAAGGAGCACAATGAAAAAAATGATCCTCTTGGGGCTATGCTTTTTAAGCACTCTGCAGACAGCACCATATTTTTTTAGGGATTTCCACTCTGATAATTTGGAGCACGCGATCCATTTGCACCGCAAGCTTAAGAAAGAGATCCAAGTTTGTGCGCAACTCAATACGCTACCACACTACACCCCCACAGGTGAAAGAAAAGCCGATCCATGTAGTGCCGCATTTAAGAGATCCGCCACTTTGTCCTACGATTTGGCTTTAGGTTTTTTGGTGAGTGGGAAACAAGAATACGCCAAAAGGGCTCAAGAGATTTTAGAAAAGTGGACACAAGGTCTTGAAGTGGTGGGCTCAAAGGAGGCTGAAAATCTGATTAATTTTTACATGCCCTATATGAACATGGCTTATCTCTTTATCCGCTCAAAGTTTCCCAGCCACGCATTTGAACGCTTTTCTAGCGACATGTTAGCGTATGCGCGCTATGGCAAAACTAATAATATCGGGGCTTGGGCTATCCTTTTGGGTGTGAGCAGTGCGCTTGTTACCCACGATGACAATCTGCTTTCAAAAATGGCGGATAAATGGCAGAAATGGATTTTAAACGCCATTGATGCAAATGGCGTGATGGCAAAAGAGATTGTGCGCTCCAACACCGCTAACTATAATGGCGGGCCCACTAAGGGCATTAAAGGCATTGCCTACACACATTTTGCGCTCACACCCATTAGTGTGGCGGGACAACTGCTTGCAGAAAATGGCTTTGATCTATGGCACAGCCGTGCAGCCCAAAAACTTTTTAAAGCCTATAACAAAACCGCAGAATGGGTGCTCAACCCTACAAGCTTTCCTTACTACCAACCCAACTTAATGGGTGTCCATCATGACGCTTATTTTCTGCTCTTAAATAAATACTTTAAGAGTGTAGCGGGGCAACAAGCCATTAAACAAGGTGATTTTAAAGGCGATCGTTTTAGGTTGCAATTCAATGATGCTTTAAAAGCGATTAAGTAGGCAGAGTCTTGCACCCCCCGCATTGTTTAACTAAGTTAATAAATTTATACTAGAATTTTCGCATTTGTGATTTTACTGTAGGAACCCAAGAATGGAGGTTAAAATGACAAGGACACAGCTTGACGACCCAAATAGGGGGGGGGGGGGGGGGGGATTAAAGTCCTAATTTTTCCAAACCAAAAATGGGCAAAAAACTTGCCACCTCTAATTGGGGGTTTTCTCCTGCAGTTTTCCTTTATCCTCTTTTATGTTACACAAACATGCTTCCTAAAACTATGAAACCAGGGTTGTATTAAACCCCTTCATACTTACAAAACAGTAACACAACACAAACCTCCACGCCTTTTACCCAGCCTCTACCCCCTGTGAACATTTCAGGGCGCCTCCCCCAAACAT
>NZ_FZLB01000094.1:0-3674 GCF_900196775.1 Helicobacter bizzozeronii | reverse complement strand
GTGTTGGTGTGGGTCATTATTTGTAGCAGGGGTGGGCTGTGATCGGGATGTGGCTAATGAATTTGTGCATTTGGGGCTTAAAGAGAGCAAACAACTCAGCAGAGCCAAACGCTTTGAATGGGCTACACGGATAACCCAAGATACACGCATTGCTAGCATAGTGGTGGGCAAAAGCGCGTTAGAGATTGATAACAAGGGCTTGAGTGTGTGCATGCAAGAGGCGATCACGCAAATTATTCTGGGCTTGAGCACCATTAAGCATGTGCGTTTAGATGGGAACACCCTTTTTAAACTGGAATTTTTACATTTAGAGAGTTTTGAGGCTATCATTAAGGGCGATGATAAAATCCCCCAAATTGGCATGGCCTCAATCTTGGCTAAGGCACATAAGGATCAAGAGATGTTAGCCTTAGATGAACTCTACCCAGAGTATGGCTTTGCCAAACATTGTGGCTATGGCACACACGCACACACCCTAGCCATCACCCAGCATGGGCTGATTAAGGAGCATCGCAAGAGTTTTAAATTTAGCTCTAACCCCCGCCCCGCTTTGTTAGGGTAAAAATGTTAAAATGCTTTTTCTAATCTAATTAAGTAGGTGGTTATGGGAAGAGCGCATAAAGGCAGGCTGTTTTTATTAGAAGATGATCCCCTCTTGCACCACATGGTGGCGGAGTTTTTGGAGCAAAGCGGTTTTGAGGTGCGTGGGGCTTATGATGGCGATCGGGCTTTGGAGATTTTAAATCAAGAGGTGTTTGATCTGTGGTTGCTAGATATCCAGGTGCCCGGGCTAGATAGCTTTGAAACCTTGCAAATCTTACGCCAATCCCACATTAACACCCCCACGATCTTTATTAGCGTGCTCAAAGACATGGCTTCTTTAAAAAAGGCTTTTCATCTAGGGGCTAGCGACTACCTCAAAAAGCCCTTTGATTTAGAGGAGTTGCTGATTCGCATTGAACGGCTTTTGATTATCCAAAAGGTCGCGATCAATGCGGATTGTTTTTACGAGCAGGGGCGCTTGGTGCGCCAAGATCAAAGTTTTATTTTGAGCGCCAAAGAAAAGCAACTTTTAGAATTTTTCTTGCACCATAAAAACCAGATTCTCCCTAACGACCAAATTATTGCCAATGTTTGGAGCTATGAGGGCAGCGTGGATCATTCCACCCTACGCACCCACATTAAAAACTTACGCAAATTATTAGGCAAGGAGCATATCCAAAATATCAAGGGCTTGGGCTATTGTTTTAAGGCATGTGTATGAAACTCAATACTTACGAAAAGCAATCGCTGAGGAATTTTTTAGGGCTGTATTTGGGCTCTTCTTTTGTGCTCATGGTGGTGATTGCCCTTTTGTTTGTCGCCTATGCTAAAAACTTGCTCTTGGAGAACACTAAAATACGCCTCCAAGATCAGGCTAACAAGATCACCCAAGATGTGATCGAGGCGCACATGCAAGCCATTGATGAGCCCTTTAAGACCCTAGCCCACAAGCATAGCCATGCGCGTTTTGTGCTCTTGGATCGCCATAATCGGGTGCTTTTTAATTACCACTTTGGGAATGCGACCAGCTTAACTTTTTTTAGCCAAGCGACCCATTTCCCTTCGTTTTGGGATAAGAATAATGCCTTTTACTTGGTGGATAATAAGACTTTCGGGCATTTGGGCGTGCATTTTGTGATCGTGCAAGAAGATCACACCCGCAATCTCTTTGCCCCACTTTATAAGCAGGTTTTATTAGTGTTCTTGTGTGCCTTTGTGTGCGTGGGGGGGATTGCCATTTTTCTAGCCCAACTCTTTTTAAAGCCCCTCAAGGACGAAGTGGCGCGCATCGATGCCTTTAGTAAGGACATCGCTCACGAGCTCAACACGCCCATTGCCACGCTGTTAATGGGGGCTAAAGCCCTGCTCAAAGCGGAGGACAACCCCAAAACACGGGGGATTTTAATGAGTGCCCAACGCATTTATTATCTTTACCACCAACTTGCCTACATCTTTATGGAGGATTTACGCCATGAAGAAGCGCATTTGCTGGACTTGCAAAATCTCATTTCTGGGCAAATCGCCTCTTTTGAGCAGATGGCAAGTTTTTACAAACTCACTTTAAGCCACGATCTCAAGCCCAAGACCTTAAAAGCATGTGAGGAAGATATCGTAACTTTGGTGGGGAACTTATTGATGAATGCGATCAAGTATAACCAACCGCATGGATTTGTGCATGTTGGCTTGGATCGCGATTTGATCATCACCAATAGCGGGCGGGCTATCCCCCCCCATAAAATCGAGGAGCTCACACGGCGTTATACCCGCATTGAGGGGCACACACAGGGCTATGGGATCGGCTTAGATTTGGTCCGCCGCATTTGTGATCGTTATGGCTTTGTCCTAAAGATCACTAGCACCCCCAACCCCACCCAACCAAGTCAGTATGAAAACACTTTTAAGGTGATCTTGGAGAGACCCACTCAAGGTTTAAATTAGATCAATGGCTAAAAAGCAATGTCTAGTTCGATACTCCCAATATTATGGCTCTCAGGCTGTTCTCTAAAGGTCTTGCCTATGTTGGTGGCGGTTAAAGAGAGTCTAAAGCCCTTGTAGAGAATGGCCATGCCCCCCTCCACCGCATAGAAGGCATAGGGTAGATGGGTGATCCCCCGCGTTAGGGGGCTATTGCCTTGCACAAAAATATCGATGGGCTGGTAACTCCCCGTTGCCCCCACAAAGAAATAAAAAGAAAAATGGTTGCTATAGGGTTGCCCCCCGCTAAAATTGGTGTTGATCTTGTTGGGTCCAAAGTCGGCGTTGAGGTTATAGCCAAATCTAAAAAGCGCACCCAAACGGGCATGGGTGATGGCATTCCCCAAGGCAATATCCACCCCCGGGATAATATCCATAGAGAAAAAGCGTTTGGTGAGGATGGGGATTTTATAGAGCCACTGGTAGTTGAATTGGAAAATAAATTCGTTGCGGATTTGGTTTTGCCAGCCTTGGAAGGTTTTATCCCCCCAAAGCGTGTGCAACCAAGTTTGGGTTTGCCCAGCAAGAGAACTAGGCCCCACCGTGCCCAAAGAGATGGCGATGCGCTCTAGGGCACGCTTTGTGCGTTGGTAGATCACCAGATCGGCGCGCAAATAACCCGCATACAAATGATCCCCGGGGACAATAAAGCGGGCTTTATAGTTGGTCAAATGGGGGGTGTAGATACTCTGAGCAACCCCGATGCTAAAACGAGTCATCTTGGGGGATTTAAACATGAGGGTAACATAGCGACTCCACGCCATCCATGACTTAGAATAAGCCGCCCCCCAAAAATTATATTCTTTGGAGGTGTAACTTAGCCTATTGCCCGCACTATAGTAAAAATCCCGTGCATACACATAGGCATCGTTTTCAGAGAGCAAGTTGATGAATTGTTTTTTATAGGGGACAAGCGGGGTCGGTGTTTCTAGCAACGATCGTGCGGGTAAAAGATCCCCGCCCACACAACAAAGCAACCAAAGCGTTTTGACAAATCTAGTAAGCCACATCCAATCCTCCCAATTCTTTGGAACCTAAAAACTCTTGGCACGCAGTTACCCCCCCCCCACCACCCCCCTCACCACCCCACCCCCCGCCGACCAACCCCCCCCTCCCCCCCGCCGGCCACACCCACCCACAGAGCCGCAACGGCTCTG
>NZ_FZLB01000082.1:0-3071 GCF_900196775.1 Helicobacter bizzozeronii | reverse complement strand
CACCTAGTCCAACGCCAAGACTTTGATAACGCCACTAAAGCCTTGATTAGAGAGATTGAGGGGGGATTACCACCAGATGAGCCAAAATCTTTTGATTATAAAACAGAGGGGAACAAAGAGTTAAAAGATTTAAGGGTAGATCTAAGACAGAGTCTAGTCCATATTTTAAACCAAGATATCATGAATAAAGAAACGGGGGTAGTTGCACGGATTTCAACTAATGGTCTCACCAAAATATCCAGCACAAAAGCTCTAAAGAAAAGCTTGGCTAATGGCTTCACCCAAGAGGAACATTTTAAAGTGGGGGCAGATATTAAGGCTCTTTTTGAAAATGCGAGATTAGGAGAAACGCACCCAGATTACAAAGAAAGCCCCGGTATAAAAGCGGTGCATAGATACTTTACAGAGATCAACATCAATGGCAAAAGAGCCCAAGCTAAAATTACACTAAGAGAGAGCGTGCAACAAGGGCACAGAATCCACAGTCTAGAGCTAGAAGAGTTAAGCCCTCTGCCTTAAGGGATTACAGCACACCTATGTAGTCCCAGCAGAGGCGAGCTAAACTCACTATGACGAGAGGATGTGCGAAGTCCAATGAACTTTCAGGCGATTTATTGTAAAGCCCGTAAAAAGGAACATACAACATAAATGCTTAATCTCAAATTAAAAAACAACGCCACTAAAGCCTTGATTAGAGAGATTGAGGGGGGATTACCACCAGATGAGCCACCCCCTGGTGGTGGTGGAGGTGGAGGGATAGCTAATCCCAAAGACACGCCCATTAGTGGTGGGGGCAATAAGCCACCCAATGACGAACACACGAGCAAGGAGGGGAATGGGGAACTTATTAGCAAAACCACGCCCACACGCAAAGCCACTAAAGAGGACTTAACACAAGAATTTTTAGAGGAAGTCAAAAGACGTAAGAATGATAAGGTTTGGGTGGGGGATTTAACAAACCCCCAAATTATCCAACGCCTAGGTTTTGACCCTAACAAGCCTATTAAGATGTTATTTGATGGAGACGCTTTAACCCATATTGAAAAAAGGCATGGAGAGGGGAGTCCTTTAGTAGAGAGCAGTGGGCAACCAGCGGTTAAATTGGAGGATATCCAAAACTACCCGGATATTGTCAATCATGCGGATAAAATAGAAATACAAAAATACAAGGATATAACCACACTTCTAGCGGGCAAACAAATTAACGGGTATGCCGTGGTGATTGAAATTGTTAGCAAGAAAAATAACGCCTTGAATCTCAAAACCATGTATAAAGAAAACGGGCTTTTAGAGAAAAACCGCGATTTTAGCGGAGCAGGCATACGACTATCCAAAGATAGCGGGAATGCCCCCGAGATAAACCCGAGTACGCCCTTAGACGCAACCGGCTCCAAGTCTAACCCTACCACCCCAGAGCTTAAAAATCAAGAATTAGCAGGGCGCACCAAAGATGATAAAGCCCAAGAGGCATTAAAAAAGATAGACCCTAGCACCCTAAACCCCGAACAACAAGAGATTTTAAAAGTCTTTAAGGGGGAAATCCCTAGTAGTCGCTTACAGGGCAAAGATTTACAAGAGCTCTACACCCTAGAAACAGGTAGCCGCAAAATTGGGGCTAGGAAAATTCTCATCAAACACTTTGGTGAGGAAAAGACCGGAGGGCTCAATAGTGCGGAGCTTTTAAATATAGGCTTTGTGTTGCGTAACGGGGAAATGGATGCCACTAGCTTTGAGCTTAGAGAAAATGCCCTGCGTTATGCTTACACACTTAAAGAAAAAGATGGGGTTACCTTAAGAGTGGTGGTGGATGAATTTAACGATGGGAAAAAGATTTTTGATTTTTATAGTAGCCGCAATTTTACAGATTATCAGGGCGGTTACAATCCTAAACTGCCTACCGCCCATAATCAGGCTACCACCCAAGAGCTTAAAAATCAAGCCACAGAGCTTCACGCCAAAGCCAAAGAGAAAGAAGCGGGGTTTAAAGGGCTTTTAGAGGGGCTCAAAGGGGCTAGTAGTGAGTTAGAGGCGAGCAACTTGCTTAAGAGTGTAGAGAGTATTGAGAGCAAGATCAGACGCAAGCAAGGGGATATAACCGCTATTGGCGACTTTTTAAGAGCGGCTATTAGAGTGGAGCATAGGGGGCAACTCAATAGCCAGTTAATCCACATTGAGGATAGCCTAAGAGCACAAGGGATAGAGCCTACCATAGAGCTACACCACCGCCAAAGTGGGTATAAAGGCGTGCATATCCAGTTTAATTATAACGGGGTAGCTAGCGAAATGCAGCTACACACTAACAGCACTTGGGGGACTAAAAAAGAGTTAGACCCGATTTATCATATTGTCAGAAACCCAAAAGAGCGTGCAAAACTCACAGATGAAGAGTTAATGGCTTTAGAGGCTGAAAGCAACCGCCTAGCTCAAGGCATGGATTTGGATATAAGCGACTTCACTTCATACGAGGTGAGCTTAACCAGTGCCTCAAACTCTGAAAAGTCCGTTCTAGTCAGAAAATCACCCACAGAGGGGAAACCCACCCAAGAGCCTTTAGAAAAGTCAAATTCAAACCGCGCTTTTTCAGAGGGAGATACTGCATATAAGCGCCCCGAGTCTGAGTTAAGCCGAAATTCTAGTTTTTCAGGGGATAGTGGAAAATCCATACAAACTCCTTTAAAAGAGGATACCACAACCCCCCAAACAAGCCCCTTAAGCATCCACCAGCAGGCACTGCAAGCCCGTCAGGCTAGAGAACAAGCCAAGTTAGAAGCCAAGAGGCTAGAGGAGCAAAAGCAAGCCCAAAGAGAGGCTCAAGAGCAAGAACGCCGCGCCCAAGCAGCCAAAGACTACCAACAAGCCCAAGAGCAAAAGCAAGCCCAAGCTGGGGGCAAACAGAATGACAAAAATTTGCAAATCGGACAAGCTATCCCAATGACTAAACTAAAGGGCTATAGCAGTTCTGTCAGCCTTGATGATGCACGCATTTACCCGCTAGATTTTGTCATTGTCAAAACAAGCGATGTCAAGCCTAACTTAAATGCAGGTGTGGGTACACAGACCCGCACACAGAC
>NZ_FZLB01000119.1:0-1697 GCF_900196775.1 Helicobacter bizzozeronii | reverse complement strand
TGTATGAGAGGCTGGGGGGGGGTGGTGGGGGTTTGGGTTTTTCTTTGATACAAACTTCAATGATGGCTTCTTTTTTGCCAAAACCTAAAAAGCCCTTGCTAGGGGCTTGGATCACCTCATATTGCAAGTCCAACACCGAACAGCCCAACTCTGAAGAGGCTTTGATGATCGCTTCTTCTAGGGTTTTTGCATGGATGGTTTTCATATTAGCCCTTATTAGTGGCGGTGGGTTTGTGTTCTTCGATTTGCTGGGTTTTGCGTTTCTCTAAAATTTGGTTGATGATCCATTGTTGGATAATGGAAAAAATATTGTTGATCGTCCAATAGAGCACCAGCCCAGCCGGGAAGGTGATGAGAAAGAGGGTGAAAAAGACGGGCAAGAGTTTAAAAATCTTGGCTTGTGTGGGGTCGGTGATGGTGCTGGGCGTGATGACTTGGTGGGCATACATGGACAGACCCATTAG
The DNA here is from genome assembly GCF_900196775.1 of Helicobacter bizzozeronii. Classification (NCBI taxonomy): domain Bacteria; kingdom Pseudomonadati; phylum Campylobacterota; class Epsilonproteobacteria; order Campylobacterales; family Helicobacteraceae; genus Helicobacter; species Helicobacter bizzozeronii. Next base: position 1,233 of record NZ_FZLB01000119.1, on the reverse strand, counting down.
CAAGGGCAAGATCAAATAAGGGTCCATCACAGAGAGATCGTGAATCCACAAAATCCAGCCCGCACTTTTGAGTTCTACGGCGTTATACAAAACGCGGTAAATGGCAAAAAAGACCGGGATTTGCAAGAGCAAGGGCAAACACCCCCCCAAAGGGTTAGCCCCATGCTTTTTGTAAAGTTGCATCAGGTGCATTTGCATTTTTTGCGGATCGCCCTTGTATTTTTCTTGAATCTCTTTCATCTTGGGTGTTAAATCCTTGATCTTTTGCATGCTCACCATGCCCTTATAGCTGAGCGGGTAGAGGATGATGCGCACAATCAAGGTCAGTAAGATAATCGCCCAGCCCCAGTTGTGGGTGTAGTTATACAGATAATCCAAGAGCAAAAACACGGGGCGGGCAAAAAAGGTGATGATTCCATATTCTACCACATCGCCTAGTTCCGGGGCAATCTGTTTTAAGAGGCGGTGATCTTTGGGTCCAATATAGCCATGTAGTTGGGTGTTGCCACTAAAAGAGAGAAAGGGGAGGGGGTTTTTACTGCCTGCTTGGCTATCCACTAAGGCATTGAGGTTTTTGCCAAAAAAAAGCGAGGTGTAGTAGCGATCCACGCTGGCAATAAAGGCGAGGTTGTGGAAGGATTGGGTTTGCTTGACTTTGCCATCCTCAAGCTTTTCTAATTTGTCATCTTGAGTGCCTAAAAGCACGCCATGGAAGGCATATCCGTCCGCATCGGCCACAGGGCGTGAGCCATTGGAGAGCACATAGGCGCTATTGAGCAACCCCGCTTTGGGCGTGATCTCAATTTTGAGATCATAGGTCAAGTTGGGGTAAAAGGTGAGGATTTTTTTGAGCTCTAATTGGGGGAGCTCTTGGGTGAGCGTGAGGGTCTTAGCATGTTTATCGATCTCAAGGGTGCTGGTGGAAGCATGGTAGCTTTGCTTGAAGGCTTCTTGATTGAGTGTTGTATCTACAAATCTGAGTTCTAGGGGTTTTAAAGCATCTATGCCTAGTAAGGGGAGTTTGCTTAGGGGTTCTAGGGGCTTGGGGTTAAAGCCAAAGAGGCGTTTGAGGTGATCGATCAAATCCTCTTGTTTGGGGGCGATGAATTTTTTATTTTTCAAATACACTTGGGCGATACGCCCTAAGTTGTCAATCTCAATCTCCACCTCTGGGGATTGCACCCGTGCAATGATGGGGCTTGTGGCGTTGGGGGCTTGGATATTGGCGTTATG
>NZ_FZLB01000057.1:0-11918 GCF_900196775.1 Helicobacter bizzozeronii | reverse complement strand
GTGATGAGCGATTTATATGCTTTATACCCTGATTTTAAAAAGGAGTTCGCATGAAAGACATTTTTGAGCGCGATTTAAACGGGGAGATGGTGAGTATGGACGATCCTGAGTTCCATAAAATCTATAGCGTGATCACAAACGCCCAAAAGCTCATCCACAAGCTCAACACCCAAGAGTTGAGCCCCAAAGAGATACAAGAATTAATGGGCGAGCTGACCGGCAAGCCCTTTGATGCAACCAACACGATTTTACCCCCTTTTTATGTGGATTTTGGGCGCAACATTAGCTTTGGCAAGCACTTTTTTATGAACGCATGTTGCACTTTTATGGATCGGGGCGGGATTGAGATTGGCGATCATGTCTTCATCGGTCCTAGGGTGTGTCTTACCACCATCAACCACGACATCAACCCGCACAAGCGGCGCATGACTTTTTGTAAGCCCATTGTGCTCAAAGATCGGGCATGGATTGGCATTAACGCCACGATTTGCCCCGGGGTTACCATCGGAGAAAACTCCATTGTGGCAGCCGGAGCGGTGGTGACTAAAGATGTCCCAGATAATGTCATCGTGGGGGGCAGCCCGGCTAAAATCATCAAACACATAGAGGTCAAAAATGCCTAAAATTCTCCCTTCTTCACTACTCGCATTTGCCCTACTTGGAGCACACACCATACACAAAGAAAAATCCATGCAAGAGATACGCACAAAGGCGGATTTTAAGAGTTATGCAGGTCCTAGCGATAAATTCAGCGGGCAGGTGCAAATCCAAGCCCTGTTTGGTCCGACCAAGTGGCGCAATTTTAGCGGTGGGGTCGTGCATTTTGCCCCAAAGGCGCGCAGTGCATGGCATACCCACCCCGCAGGGCAAACTCTCTTAGTAACAGAGGGGGAGATTTACATGGGCAGTGCCGAGGCATAAGTGAGCATAGCGCAAGTAGGCGGGGTGATCTCTTGGTCGCCGGGCGTGAAGCACTGGCATGGGGCTGGGGCGCACACAAGCGGGGTGCATTTAGCCCTCACAGGCTATAAAAATGGGGAGAATGTCCATTGGCTAGAAAAGCTAAGCGATGCGCAGTATAACAAGGCACTAGACTCTATCAAACCTGCTAAGAGTGCCTTTAACCCCTTTGCTAACAGCCCCCTTAAAAATGACCCACAAATGTTTAACACCTTCACCCACTTCGCCTTGCAAGAAGCCCTGCAAACTTCAGGCTTAAACCCCGCTTAAGTATAGCCAAGTGTTGTTAGCCTCCTTAATTGCACTAGGCTCTGTGCCCACTTACACCAATGCCCTAGAAAGCGCGCTAGAACACCTACAACCCCAAGCCATTAGAGAGATTTTATACCAAGCCATCCCCTATGTGGGCTTTGCACGAGTGCAGGGCTTTTTAGTGCCAAAGGCATTAACCTAGCCCAATAGGCGGGGCAAAGGCGCAACTCAAAGCCCATATTAGGGGCAATTTAAACATGGGCAATGAGTGCGCGAAGCTCATTGGCGTGGTTAGCGCACTCATCCCTGTTGTGGGCTACCCTACCCTAGAGCCTTGAATGCTATCAGTGCGATAGACGCGATCGTCCCCGCCAAAGACTAGGTACATGGCATACACGATTATAGAAGTTGAAAGGCAAACAGGCATCCCCTCGCGTAAAATCCGCTTTTGGTGTGATAAGGGATTGTTCCCTTACGTGCAGAGCGATCAAAACGAGGTGCGTTACTTTTCTAAAAGCGATATTGCGTGGGTGGAGTGGGTGCAATGTTTGCGCGCGTGTAACATGCCCCTAGCTAAGATCAAAACCTACATTGAGCTAGCCCAACAAGGGCTAAAAAGCGCGCCACAACGCAAAGCTCTTTTACAAAAGCAATTAGAAACCTTGTACGCCCAACTAGAGACTCTGCACCACGCCGAGCAAAAAATCGCCCATAAAATCCAACTTTACACCCAAATGATTAAAGAGCAAAAGGATTTTTTAAACCCCTTAAGCCCTACTTATAAGGGCAATTCTAAAAAGACCCCTTGACAACACTGGGCATTAACTTTTTGATACCGCTAAAGCGCGCTTAGTAAAAAATATCAGGGCTTTGAGCGTGCAGTGGCAAGAGAGCGAACCAGAAGCCTTTAATGAGGAGCTAGGCAAAATCGCCATAGTCGAGGAGAGATACCCCCAAAAATTAGCCCAAACAACAGGCAAATAACACGCCTGGCAATGTGGTTTTTCACCGCGCGCATTAAATCTCATTAGTCAAGACCCACTAAAATAGCTGGTATGAGAGAGCTCATCTTGTGGTTGTGCCTATGTGCGTTGTTACCCGCTCAAGAGGCGATCTTTAAGGTTTATGACAAAAAATTTAGTGCCCTCATCAACACCCACACCCAGCCTAAAATCCTCTATAGTCAAGGGTTGTGGCTTGAAGGACCGCAGGTGCTCCCTAATGGCGATTTGGTGGTGAGCGATGTAGAAGGCAATGAGGTCTTGTTATTCCAAAGAATCCGCCACGGATTTAAAATGCGGGTACTCCTCAAGCCATCGCACCACCAAAACGGGCATGCCCTAGATCCCAAAGGACATTTGGTAGCGGTGAGCCATGGCAATAGGGATTTAGAACGCCTAGAAAATAAGCATTGGCAGGTGCTGGCAAGCACTTATCATCACAAGAAGTTTAACAGCCCCAATGATGTGATTGTGGATCGTCAGGGCAATATCTATTTTAGCGATCCCAAATTTGGGTTACTCAAATCAGGACAACCCGCTGCACAAGAGGGTGAGTTCGTCTACCGCTACAATCCCAAGACTAAACAGGTGGTGCGCTTAAACACCCCTTTACTCAAAAGCCCCAACGGACTAGCCCTAAGTCCTGATGAAAAAATTCTTTACATTGCTGATAGTCAACTTGCCTACAATCCTAACGATTCTCATTTGAAACACCAGGTTTTAGCCTACAATGTTTCCTCTGACAAAAGCCTACACAATGGACGGGTGTTTGCCATAATCACTCCCGGTTTTCCTGATGGAATCAAGGTCGATTTGCAAGGCAATCTATGGGTTAGTAACGGACATGGCATTCAGGTTTTCAACCCCCAAGGCAACATGTTGGGCGAAATCATTATGCCCCAAGTGGTGAGTAATTTAGCCTTTGATTTAAAAACTTCTGCGCTCTTTGTTACTTCAGATTCCAAGTTATATATGTTTGATCTCAAGCCGTGATCGCATTTAAAACAAAGTTACGCTGTATGACACGAATGCCAAAAGAGGAGTTTTGAAAAATACACAGAAAAACACTTAGAAACCTCGCTGTATGGGGGCTTGCGGCTACAAAGTGAAAAATTCTTGGCATTTATTAATGTGCAAGTGTTAGAATCTGCCAAGCCTACCCGATAAGTTTGTAAGGAGAGATTATGCCTTTTATCAACATCAAAATCACCCAAGAAGAGGGACAACCCACAAAAGAACAAAAGCAAGCCCTAATCGCAGAGGTTACACAAGTGGTCGCTAAAGTTTTAAAACGCGATCGCGTTGCTTCTACCACCGTCATCATCGAGGAGATTAGCACGGATAACTACGGCTTAGGTGGTAAGAGCGTTACACAGATACGCGGAAGCGGTCAACTTTAAAATACAGAGTTTCAACCTAAAAAACTTGCCAAGCGGATTTGTGAGTATCCCCTTTGAGGGTTGGGAGTTCGTAAGCTTTTTTAAGTTTTTGTTTGAAAGACACTTAAAGAATTTAAGAGGGGATTGTGTCGCCATGGCTTTAAAGGTGCAAAAAACAGACATAGAGCTAGACATTTTGCGCCTCAAAGATTTGGGCATCTTAAAAGAGGTGGCTAGCAAACGCTTTAAGCTGGATTTTTCTGTGGCTAAAGGTTAATGTTTAGGATTATCAAGCGTCGTATCCCCAAGCACCGCTGTTTTATGCGCCAAATCTTGTTTTCTGCAGGCATCGCAGAGAACGACCCCTTGTCCTATGTGCGTGCCAGTCTTGCCCTCTCACTTACCGATACCTTTTGGATTACACCCACACAAGGGCAATATACTTGGGAGGATTTTAATCTCTACAACAACCCTTTTAGCGAACCTTTGGAGGCAGTGGCTCTTATGGGTTTTAGCACCAAGCTTAGAGAGAATGAAAAACGCCCATCTCCAGAGCTCACCACCAATGGTATGCCAGGAAGTGTTGGCATAGGGGGAAGATGGGATTATTAGACTGATTAAAGGGCAAATAGGCACAGAGAGTTATAGCGAATACTACAGCGCACAGATTGCCCAAGCAATGGGACTTCATGCCATCACTTACAATCTAGCACAACACAAGAGCGGTCTTGCTTGCCAATGTGGGATTTTTACAAGTGAGGATTTGGGGTTTTTGCCTATGGCAGATTGCCTAGACTATCCGTGCTACAAAGCATTAGAAAACAATCCCCAAGCGCGCATAGATATGCTAGCCCAAGTGGTTTAAAGATGGAATTAAAGAGCTAGAAAATTTTGATGCTTTTGAGGATGGCTATATGACAAAGTTTTACCCAAACACCAAGATCATTAGAACTGTTGTATTGTTTGGCAGTTCTTATACAGAAATTTCAAATAAAACTTTTCCAAAGCTGAAAAACACCGATGTTGTCAAAATTGGTTTTATTTTAAATAAAGATGGTCAAACTGTACTAGAAACTCATTCGCCTGAAGTCTTTAAGGAGGCTATAGAACACTTGCGTTCTTACTATGGATTATAGAACAATTCTCAGTTGATTTATGTGGTTGGGAAATCTTTTTACTCTTCCCTTACTAAAACTGATGATTCAAGGCACAGAAATATAGATATTTAGCAATATTCAATCCTCTCTCTCTTGTGCTTTATTTCGATCTGCTCTAACTCACTAGGAGTGAAATGCACATTAAAATTCAATATTTTATTCTCTTTAGGCATTGGCAGAAACTCTTAGAAGAAGAAAAAATCGGTTTCATATAGGCATTATAACTTAAAATATGTGTGTATTTTTTGTATATGCAAGATTTTACCTTGTACGACAAATGCCCACGTATTTGTCATACATTTTTGTGGGAATTAAGCCACCAAAATAGGCATTTTGAAGGCTTTTATCATACGTTAGCTTTATATGATACAAAAATTATCCTTCAAAGAGTGATTTTTTAGGATATTTTGCAAGATAAGATGACAAGCATTCTTGTTTTATTTTCGCTTGTTAGTGTTACTTGGCTGTTATCTGTGATCGAGTTTAATTAAGTTTATTGGTGTAAGAAAAATTGATAATGATTGACTATGATATTGAAATTCTTGGACAATTTTATTGCGCCCTCTACATGCCGTTACGGACAAAGAAAGACTAGGTTTTTGGCATGGCAGAGATTATATTACAATACCACTATTTACAATACTTATATTGTATTTACAACGATGTTATATTGTGGTGTGATACAATGTTGTAAAATATGGTATGTTGTGGTATTATAAGTTATTTTGAGTTCTTGTATGGTATTTTAAAGTCTGTTATTTTAAAGTATTTCCAACTAAAGAGAGTCTATAATCATCACCATCGCCAATGAAAAGGGAGGGAGTGGTAAAAGCACCTTGTGCATTAACTTGGCACTACAATTTCTCAAGACCCAAAAAGATGTGGTGGTCTTAGACACCGATCCCCAACAGAGTGTGGAAGTGTTCATTAATATTAAGAGAAGTCTTAGAACCTAATCAAGAGACCCTAGAAGCAGTGCGAGAGTTACAAGAGGGCAAAGGACTTAAATTTTCTCTGCAAGAAGTTTGTAGGGATGATAAAGACCTTAAATAAGTTATCTGCTTACCATTTACCATAAAGAGAAACCGTTGCAAGAATCCTCTTGTATCGCCAAGGTAAGTGTAGCTACCTTAAAGACGCAGAGATTTTAGTCCTATACCAAGGTCAAAAAAAAAGACAGTGAACACTCCCATATTCATTCTCTAATTGCAACAGTCATTTGTTTTTAGCACTAGCATCAATTGACACGCTTAAAGCAAAAAGATCATCCAACAATTCTTGACTTATAAAACGCCTGTGCTTTTTGATGTCTTGGATAAAAATGCAAAGTTGCGCGTGAGAAACCAGCCCATGTTCTCTCATTGACAATAAGATGTCTATAGTGCCCACAACATCTAAACCTAGTTCTTTTGCTTTTTTCCTGCCTCTTTTCTCATCCATTAGGAGTAACTTAGTTTCAGTAGTTTGGGCTAAAACAATTGATTCGCTTTCACCTAAGTCTAACCCCATATTCTGTAATCTCATTGCCTCTCCTTCATCGGGTACATGGCAAACATGGATGAACCCACATTCTCTAATTTGTGTGGCTTCATCTTGAAATTTTTCATTGCTTGTGAGCTCGATAAACACACCCGACGAGATAGCTACGTTCTCAAAGAGATCGCCCAACAATCCCAACGCATCCATTTTCAAAAAAAGAAATTAACGGTGTTGTATCAGAAACAGCTAGCAAAATCTTTGAGATCTTACTCAAGATTTCGCTTTTAGTAGTGCTCTCAATTTTTCTACCCCTACTTGCACTTCTTCCATGCTGTAATCAATAATGGGGATGCCATTTTCGCTGTAGATTTCCATCAAATCCCATTTCTTTATCTTCAGTATCTCTTGCTGCTTTACCGTAAGAAATGACCTGGTTTTTGATGTAGGGGTAAAGTATAAGTGCCTTTTGTAACATTTTGGTGGACTTGTCTGTACTACCAATGAGTGTGACCATTTCATTAGGTATCTGCAAACGGATAGATCTCTTATATTATCTTCATCTTACAAACCGCCTTGACATTTTTGAAACCACGATGTCGGAGTTCGTAATCTTTCTTCCTAAATACCTTTCTCTTTAAAGTATCAATCGTCGTTCCCATTATACAATGCGCAAATTCAAAGTGGATTGTAGTTTGGTTGGCATAAAAGTTTGTTTAATGGTACTTAACTGTCTTCAGTCTCGCTTATAGAACACGGTATTGATGAGCTTTTGCTTCATTTATGCAATATCATTTTAAGCAACACTACAACGATAGTAAACTATCAAAACACATCCTTTTAACAAAACTTTTTAACCCTATCAAACGGCGTTATGCCATTCTATGAGCAAAGCGCAGAGAATGTCAACAAAACACAGGCACTACAGTCAATTTTTTCACCTACCTATGTACAATTTGTAGTCAACATGGGCTTTCGGACTAATCTCACTAAACACCAAGGCTTTGAATTTTGGCATGCGTACCCCCAACCATTGATGATCCATACTACACCACAACACAAACCAAAACTATAACTACAGGTTGTTATATTAGAGGAACATGCGCTGGAGCAGGAACTAAAACAACCATGACTTTCAGACGCAATGTATCCATCTACTAGAACTATGTTTATAACTTCTAAGCTCCGCACTTCGTATCCCTTTTATAGGGGGAGCAATACAAAAACTCTATACGCTCATACATTCGGAATTTAGTGCAACGCTTTTTCGCATTGCGCGCCTAGTGGAGTGAATCGCTTCGATTCACATGAATTGGAGGCGCGCTTTTGGCTTTTGAAGTGAGATGTTTAGTTGTAGAACGGAGTCGTTTTAGTCGGGCGGTCTTGGTCATAGGACGACTAGAGGGTGATTGTGCTTGCTTGCTTGTTCATCAGATCACACAAGGTAGTTGTGAGTCATCGGACTAGGTGGAGGAAAAGATTTTTAGCACAGAGAACAACAGCGCAAATAAGGGCTATTCGTTCGTTCAGCACACTCATTATTATCGTGTGTAACACACGCAAGATCTGTAATCCACATTGTTAGCTCTAATATGCTAAAGCACAAGCTCATCTAAAGCTAGCCAAGCTATATGCCATTCAATTATTGACTAGATTTTGACAGATTTTCAATCTTAAATTTCTCTTCACACTTGTTAATATAACAACCTATTTTAAAAACAGCTGCATAACGTCCTGATTTAACTCTTGCTATTTTTCTTTTAGTTTCTTTAGTCTCTTTATAATAGAAATACTCTCCATCTGTATCAATTAAATCCAACACAGACGACATATCATAGATTGCTGTAGGTTTTAAAGGAGTGCTTGCAGCATTCAAAATACCAGCTGCAATGGAATGTCTGCCATTATCAGCAAAAGCAATGCGCCAAGGAAGCCACAACACCACCTGATGATTACCAGCGTCTTGTTTCCATGGTTGGGGCTTACCATTTCCATAGTTACAAAGTGCTTGGATATATCTATCATAAGAAACACTTCTATTCCATGGGACAACAAGAATAATATCCTTGTAAAAATATAATTCATGTTGAGAAGCATCATATTCTAGTTTACAATCCAATGGTCATATGTACTTTTCCGTTATTTCTTGTCCAAAAATATAATTTGTTGCTTCTTCCTTATCTTTAATCTTTTTATCAGTTTGTTCGCCTTCTTCCAAAGCCCCTAATAAAAGCTCACTTTGCAAAGGACGCAAAATAGCGCATATTAGCTCTAAAAAACATTGACGTTTGCAAAAAGGATTAGCTTCCTTTTCAATTTTTTCTGCACATTCTATCAAATTACTAAAAATCTCTTTCTCCATCAACCCATGCTCAAGATTACCAAGATTATCTAGTTTATAAAGCAATTTATCACACAACCAACCGGTTATTTTACTAATTATCGCCATTGAGATAGGATCTAGCACAAAGTACCTTAGCTTTAAATTTATTCTATTTGTTTTACTTAATTCTACTTATTTATTGGTAAATCACATTTACAGACAAAAGCACAGATAGAAAAAACTTTCAATATATTTTAGAAACAAACTCACCAAAACAAGCTTGCGCTATGTCCCTTTAGGGGGGAGCATGATTTGTAAACCATATACCCCCTAGCGGGGAGGGGCGCGCGAAGCTTGTTAGCATAGTTTGCCCTGTGGCTTGGGTCTTGGAGTTTTAAGAACTTGCCTTCGCTCACTTGCTTGTAATCTTGCCCACACTAAAAGTTGACATACTCTCCCATANNTTACGGCGTGGTTGGTAAAACTCTTTTTTCCAAAAATTCCCAAAGGTTTGGATCTAGTGGCTCGGGGGAGGTAATGGCTTGATTGTTTTTGACAAGCCCCCCAAATTGTATTGGCGTATGCCTTTGGCTTGGTCATCAAGAGTCAAAAACTGCTCTTGGTCAAGCTTGGCTATCTTGTTCCTTTTAGCAAGGTATTTAACGCACTCTTTTAAGGCCTCCAAGGGGCGCTGGGTTCTAATGTGGTGTGTGTACCTGTGTGGCTCTGTAGAGCTCTCTAGCCCCTTTCTTGGGTCTAACTCCCCTAAATACACAATGGGACCGTAATCCGCTCTGAGGGTTTTCTGCCACATTGCTATCCATTCGGCTTTGGGGTATGTAGCTACCCCCCTGAAATCTGTTTCTGTGGTTTTTTCAACCACTTTTTTCACAGTTCTTTTGTCTGTGACTGTGGGGTTTCTTGGACTATATCTTTGATGGATTGTACTGGTTTAGGTGTTTGGGTGATCTGAGGATTATGTAGAGGAATGTCCTCTTTGTCTGCTTGCTCGCTCCGTGTGATCAAAGCGGTTTGCATGTGTTCAATGCAATCTTTAATGCCTTCTTGTAAGTCTTGTTTTAAGTCAGGACGGATGGTTTTAAGCAACATACTTTCTAAGCTAGTAATGAGTCCTACAAAATGTTTTAGAGACTTAATGGTGTCTTGTGAAGTGTTGATGCCACCTACATCATCGCTGTCCCATTCATTGGCTAGCACAACCATCGCTGTTTCTCGTATAATTTCTGCTTTTTTTTGTGATAGTTGTTCGAGCTTAGTTGGGTTATTTGTATTTTGTAACTCCAAAATTGCCAAAGCATCTAAATCATATCTTAGAGCTTTAAGTTGCTTATAAAGCAAATCGTTACAATTCACTTTCGCCTATTTTTCTTTAAGTTCTAATTCTGAATTTTTGGCAGTTATAGCATATTTTTATAAAAATGTAGCTAATTCCCCATTTGTAGTTAAAAAGTGCCCCCGCTAACATATTGGCTATGAAAAACTGTTAAAATCAAAAAACTCTTTTTAACCGCGCGCGTACATGACGCGCCCGTGAGCATGCCGTTTGCGGTGTTGGTAATACCCCCATGCCACAGAAAGTACAAGCACGAAATGATTTAAGCTTTCGGTTTGCCAAGCTAGAGCTTGGCTACCATGAAGATTTGACTCTTGGGGGCAAGCCCCCAAACCCCTAAGAGAGGCTTCTAAGTGAGAGATTGTTGTATTGGCTGGAGATTCAAGGGGTTTAGGATGAGACTGGAGTCTGTGGGAGAGTGTGCGGAACAAACAGAGGTTACAGAGTATCCTACAACCAACAGCTAGTAGGATTAGTGGTGTTTGGGGTTTCACACAGCTTGGGCGATCGGATATACGGACTGCTAGACTGTGATAATCCAAAGAAGTTGGCAGAACACAGATTTTTGGAGAATCAAGAGTTTGGAAGGCTGTTTGAAGAAAGTCAAACTCATAAATAGTGTTTTAAGGGGTCTAGGAGGCTCATAGAGCGATAGATAGAAGGTGGGGAGTACCAAACATCGTTTTTGTGTTGGAAAGCGTTGTAGAGCGTTTATGGAGTGTTGTAGAACAAGTGGGATAAAACAAGCTTTCTGTGCTATGTGCTAAAATCGCTCTAAAACGCTCTACAATCGCTTTTGGGACTTGGGTAACGATCTAGATGTTTTTTAGCAAAGTTGTGGCATATGAGGCTTTTATGAGGCTGAAATGGCTATATTTGTTTGTGAGTTAGTAGATGGTTTAATCTTATGGATATGGTAAGCATAATCTTACTAAGGCTCTTTTTAAGCACATAGTAGGGAGCAACCTCCTATTGTTGTGCGCTGTTTGCACCACATTCTTACCAGAATGTAACTTTTTACTCCTCAGCCTCCACTAAGTCCCACCACTGGGAGACGCATAGATGTGTTATAGGCATAAGATTGTCAAGCCTAATTTAGATTTTAAAGATTTAAAACAGATGTGGAATGCCAATGTGGCCTATTCCAAAGGAACTAAAAACCACTATTTTAGATGGCAAGAAGACATTGATTACAAGATTTTCAATACCAACACCCTATGTGAGTCAGCAATACTTTTTTATGGCTCATCGGGTTGCAGGCAGTTATATCTTCTGCTTTGCAAGTTGGCTATGCGTGTTTCAAGCAACAAGATTGCCCTAGATAGACACTACGCTAAATATGTGCTACAAATTGTCCCTAGAACTTTGCGGATGCAACTAGACATCTTAGAAAAAGTCGGTTTGATCTACATCTTAGAAAAAGTCGGTTTGATCTCTTTAATCAAAGGCAAACGCCGTTATGCCTACATTTACTTAAAGGACTATCGGAAATACTATAAAAAACTTGCAGACATGGGAGACTCTAGAGGGTATAATGGGTTGGGAGTTATCTTGCTTCTTATGGATGAACGAAAAGGCAGAGCAGAGGCTAGGAATTTATCCCTAGAAGTTATTGGCACCATAGGCGTTTTGTGGCAAATGAAAGAAGTGCCACATTTACAGAGTCTTCTGGACAATTCCATAGTCTTTACTATGGAGTTCTGTGTTTAGCTATAGCTCTCTGTGTGTCATTCTTACTCATCTCCATGACTTTCTTGTGGATTTCAAATTCATATATGCTGTAGAACAGAGCCACGAAAAACACAATCGTTCCACCAACTATTAATCCTTTTTTCATTTTTACACTCCTTGTATCTGTTTAAATCAGGATCTCCAATTAATTATATAAAACCTCATTTGGCAAACCTTCAAGTAATGCTATGCGGAATTTCACATTATGAGATATAGGCTTAAATAAAGCTTATATCAAAAAAGATGAAAGAGGCGATCCAAAGGTTTCAAGACCAAATAGCTCCT